>JALVAI010000133.1 GCA_027011235.1 Desulfobulbaceae bacterium | reverse complement strand
AGCCTGCTGGGCTCGTGGTATTCAGCCCAGAAAGATACAGACCATTTATACCCTTGTCGGCGGCGCCCTGATCGGTCTTGCCGGCGCCGCCTTTTCCCTGGCGATCAAGCCGGGCTGGGGACGGCCACAAGGGTGCGAAGGCATGGGTTGGATCGCCCTGGCCCTGGTTATTTTCGGCGGCTGGCATCCCCTGAAAGTTGCCTTTGGCGCCTATCTCTTCGGTTTCCTGCAAATGGGCGGTATCTTCCTCCAGGATATCTTTCCGTCCATCCCGGCCCAGATCTTTCAGGTGGCACCCTTCCCGCTTATGATATTTACCCTGGTCCTGGTCCATCTCGGCAGAGACAAAACCGACAGAAAATTCTCCCTTTTCCGCCTGCTCGCCGGTAACCCGCCCGCTGCCCTGGGTAAAAACTACCGACAGGCATAGGCAGGGCACAGCCTTTCTTCCAGCCCTGATCCCGGTGCGACATAACACAGCCGGGCCTGCACGCATGGTCTTAATCACCTTTCATGCCGGTAAAGGGCGTATTCATGGAATCCACCCATTTTACCGAACCGGTTGTTGTGTCCATCACATAAATCTGGGTAATCCTGTCCCGTACCACAACTTCCATCTGATACCGGCCGATCTCGGTGCCTTTTTTTTCAGGTAACTGGCCCGCACCCTTTGCCCCACCCAACAACACAACCACCGTGCCGCCAAGGACAAATAACAGAATCTTTGTCAATGCACTGTTTGTGTTCATACAGAGGCCTCCATTTTTTTATTGTCCCCTTCTATCCGTTTTTACAAGCCTTTTCTAAGACAGCATTTTTTATATTTCCTGCCGCTGCCGCAGGGACAGGGGGCATTTCTCCCCACCTTTGCCTGCGTAAGCGGCCCCGATGCAATGATCTCGCCATCGAGATAATACCATCGACCCGCCTCCCGGATGAAACGACTCTTTTCATGAAGGCAGCCCGCAATTTCCCCTTCGTTGTACATGGCCCGAAACTCGACCGTACCCTCGCTCTCTCCAGGGCCACCGCCCTCTATCGCCATGATCCGTAACCCGCACCAATGACAAAAGCCGTCAATGGTGCCGGGTCTGGTCGCTGGATGCCAGGTATCGAGCAGATACGCCTGGTCCTCTTCCACGTTGGCCGTATACCTGGAGCGCATGAGCTGTTCAGGATTAAGCGGCTCTCCATCCCCGGCAAGAAAAGGACCGCAACACCGGTCAAACACCTTGCCGGAACCACAGGGACATGGTTTCCTGTTCTCCATATTGTTTTCCCGCCCTTATTCCTCTCATCAACACCTGTTTTTGTTTCCGGCCCCGGACCGGAAAACTTTTGAAAACAATAGAACAATAATCACCACAGGCAACCTCTTTCCAGAAGAAATCCTTCTTTCCGCGGTTTTTCCATCCCTTTCATATTGCATCAAAACCAAACTTCATTTATAATTCAGAATTACTGTTATTTTTTACTCCCCTCCCCGTCATTGCCTTTTCCGGCAGCGGGGTTGGGTTTTTCCGGCATGTCGGCGGCTGCATTGTTTTTTTCCGATCAATGAATGAAAATTACCTTGCAACCGTCCCTATCAAGGAGGTCTGAAATAGATGTTAATCAAAGACTGGATGGCCACTGCCGTCCTGACCGTTGATGCCAACACCTCGGTGATGCGGGCCACCCGGATCATGAAGGAAAACAACATCCGGCGACTGCCGGTACTCTCCCAGGGAAGACTGACCGGAGTGGTTACCGACCGTGACCTGAAGGAGGCATCGCCCTCCTCCACCTCGGACATGGACATCCATGAGATGTATTACCTGCTCTCGGAGATGAAAATAAAAGATGTCATGACCGACAAATGCATTTCCCTGCGTCAGGATGACACCCTGGAAAAGGCCGCCCTGGTGATGCTGAAGGAAAAGATTTCCGGGATCATGATTCTTGACGACGAGGACAACCTGGTCGGCCTGCTCAGCGAGACCGATATCCTGCGGGGCTTTATCCACGCCACCGGCATCCAGGACGGGGCCCATCAATACGTAATCGACATGCCCGATACGCGGGGATCGGTCACCAGGGTCATTGATATTCTCAGGGACTACAACGCCCGGGTGATCTCCATTCTCACCTCGTTTAACGACGCCCCTCCCGGACAGAAACGGGTTGCCATCCGTATCACCATGGATGATGACAAACTGGCCGAGTTTGAAGACGCTGTCTCCAACCTCGACCATTACACCATTGTCTCCCACAGTAAAGACGAATTGCAGAATCTGCCTTCCAAGAAATAAGGCTTTATATAAGAAAAAAGATTTGGACGGCAGATACTTGCCGGCAAAACGACAAACTATCCGTACAAGGAGAATTATTCATGTCAAGAAAAATGGTCACCATTGATGGAAACCAGGCGTGTACCCACGTCGCCTACGCAACCAGTGAAGTTATCACCATCTATCCGATCACCCCGTCTTCGCCCATGGCGGCAGAGGCCGACGCCAAGGCCAACGCCGGCCAGGAAAACATCTGGGGTTCTGTTCCGGTAATTTCCCAGATGCAGTCCGAAGGCGGTGTTGCCGGTTCCCTGCACGGCTCCCTGTTGACCGGCGCCCTGTGTACCACCTTCACGGCTTCCCAGGGCCTGATGTTAATGATTCCCAATATGTACAAGATCGCCGGTGAGCTGACCCCGACCGTCTTTCATATCACGGCCCGTTCCCTGGCCGCCCAGGGGCTTTCCATTTTCGGTGACCATGGCGATATCATGGCGGCACGCCAGACCGGCTGGGCCGCCCTCTGTTCCCAAAACGTCCAGGAAGCCCAGGACATGGCCCTGATCTCCACCCAGGCCACCCTGGCATCCCGCATTCCGTTCATGCATTTCTTTGACGGGTTCCGCACCTCCCATGAAATCCAGAAAATGGAGCAGCTCACCTATGATGATATGCGGGAAATCATCGACGAGGACCTGGTGATCGAACACCGCAAACGGGCACTGACGCCGGACCGGCCAACCATGTCCGGAACCGCCCAGAACCCCGATGTCTATTTCTCCGGTCGGGAGACGGTCAACAAGTATTACAATGCCGTGCCCGCCATCGTCCAGGAGACCATGGACAAATTTGGTGCCCTGACCGGCCGGCAGTATCACCTGTTTGACTATCACGGCTCTCCGGATGCCACCGATGTTATCGTCATCATGGGTTCCGGTGCCGAGACCGTTGCCGCAACCATCGATTACCTTGCGGCCCAAGGCCGGAAACTTGGCCTGGTGATTGTCCGCCTCTTTCGTCCATTTGACGCCGCCGCCATGGTCAACGCCCTGCCCGCGACCGTTGAACGTATCACCGTCCTTGACAGGACCAAGGAGCCGGGTTCCATGGGCGAGCCCCTCTACCTGGACGTGCGCGCCGCCATTGGCGAGGCCGTTGAGGCCAACCCGACCCTGTTCATGCCCCTGATCCTTTCCGGACGCTACGGCCTGGGTTCGGCCGAGTTCAATCCGGCCATGGTCAAGGCCGTCTTTGACAACATGGCGAGCATGGCACCCAAGAATCATTTCTGTGTTGGTCCGCACGACGATGTTGCCTTTACCAGCCTTGATTACGACAACTCCTTTGATATCGAAGGCAAGGATGTCTACCGGGCCATGTTTTTCGGTCTCGGATCAGACGGAACCGTTGGCGCCAACAAGAACACGATCAAAATCATCGGTACGGAAACCGACAACTCGGCCCAGGGCTATTTTGTCTATGACTCCAAGAAATCCGGTTCCATGACCGTCTCCCATCTGCGTTTTGGTGAAAACCAGATCGAGGCGCCGTACCTGATCAACAAGGCCAACTTTGTTGCCTGCCACAACTTCAGTTTCCTGGACCATTATGACATGCTGAGCAATCTGGAGGAAAACGGAATCTTTCTCCTTACCTCGCCCTATCCGAAAACAAAGGTGTGGGACCACCTGCCGGCCAGGGTCCAGAAACAGCTCATTGAAAAAAAGGCGAAATTCTATATCATCGATGCCATCAAGCTGGCCGAGGCGCTCGGCCTGGGCGCCCGCATCAACATGATCATGCAGACCGCCTTTTTCCTCATTTCCGGTATCCTGAAAAAGAACGAGGCAATCAAGGCCATCAAGGATGCCATCAAAAAGACCTACGGCAAAAAAGGCGAAAAGGTCGTCAACATGAACTTTGAGGCCGTTGACGCTGCGGTCAACAATATTGTCCAGGTCAAGATTCCCAAGAAAATCACCGGTCATGACCTGCCACCCACTGTTCCGGATGAAGCGCCCGAATTTGTCAAGGAAGTAACGGCCAAGATGATCGAGGGCAAGGGAGACCAGCTCAAGATCTCCCAGATTCCCGCTGACGGTCGCTGGCCGACGGCAACCACCCAGTGGGAAAAACGGAATATTGCCGTTCATGTACCGCAATGGGACCCTGAAACCTGTATCCAGTGCGGACGCTGTTCCCTGGTCTGTCCCCATGCCTGCATCAGGATGAAAATCGTTTCACCGGCTGATCTCAAGGCGGCAAAGGCAACAAAATCCTTTAAGACAGCGGACGCTGTTGGTAAGGAATTCAAGGGGAAAAAATTTACCATCCAGATATCGACCCGGGACTGCGTCGGTTGTACCCATTGTGTCCGGGTCTGCCCAGCCATAAAGAAAGACAAAAACGGCAAGAAAACCGATGAATCAGCCCTGAAGATGATCACCAACACCGAGGCGGTCGCCAAGCGCGAGGCCAAAAACTGGGACATCTTCATGGCCCTGCCCGAGGTCGACCCGGCCAAGGTCAACCCGACAACCATCAAGGGCAGCCAGATGAAACGGGCCTTGTTTGAGTTCTCGGGCGCCTGTGCGGGCTGTGGCGAGACTCCGTATATCAAGCTTGTTACCCAGCTCTTTGGCGACCGAATGTTGATCGCCAATGCCACTGGCTGTTCTTCCATTTACGGGGGCAACCTGCCCACCACACCCTATGCCAAACGCGCGGATGGACGCGGACCGGCGTGGTCCAATTCACTCTTTGAGGACAACGCGGAATTCGGTCTTGGCATGCGCCAGTCCGTCAACAAGCTCTCCCACCAGGCAGCGGAGCTGCTTGACGTGGCTGCAAAAGAAAAAATCATCACCAAAAAATTCGCCAAGGAACTGCTTACCGCCAGCCAGCAGACCGAGGAGGAGATCAATGCCCAGCGGGAACGGGTGGCCTCTTTAAAGGAAACACTGGCTGCTTCCACGTCTCTTACTGCCAAACGGCTGTATCATGTGGCTGATTACCTGGTGAAAAAATCGGTCTGGATATTTGGTGGTGACGGCTGGGCCTATGATATCGGATACGGCGGCCTGGACCATGTCCTTGCCTCGGGCGAAAATATAAACGTCCTTGTCCTTGATACCGAGGTCTACTCAAATACCGGCGGCCAGATGTCCAAATCCACCCCGCGGGCGGCAGTGGCCCAGTTTGCGGCCGGCGGCAAGAAAATGCCCAAAAAGGACATGGGCATGATCTTTTCCACCTACGGCAATATCTATATCGCCCGCGTCTCGCTTGGTGCCAATCCCCAGCAACTGGTCAAGGCAGTCAATGAGGCCGAGGCTTATAACGGTCCCTCCCTGATCATTGCCTATGCCCACTGCATCAACCACGGTATCAACATGGCAACGGCCCATGAACAGCAGAAAAAGGCGGTTGCCTGTGGCCATTGGCCGCTTTACCGGTATAATCCGATGCTGGAAGATGAGGGAAAGAATCCCCTTATCATCGACTCCAAGGAACCGACTATCCCCTTTGCCGACTATGCAATGGGAGAGAACAGGTACCGGATGCTGAAGATGACCAACCCGAAAATGGCCGACAAGCTCATGGAAGAGTCACAAAAAGACGTGGAAAGAGCATGGAAGGCATTGAAAGGACGGTTCAAAGCCTTGGAAGTGGAATAAAGACAGCAGCATTATTCCATACCCTCTAACAGCAAAGGCCCTGCCGAATTTTTTCGGCAGGGCCTTTGTACTTTTGTATCCTGCTCACCCGCTACCAGGATCGATACGGATTGACAGTTAATGCCGAATTGAAATACCTGGGGTCTCCGCTCACCTCCCGGCCAAGCCATGACGGACGGGCAAAATCCTGATCTTCGCTGTCAAGTTCAATCTCGGCCATGACCAGGCCTGAATTGTCACCCAGAAACTCATCCACCTCCCAGGTGAAGCCTTTATACGGTATCCGATACCGATACTTTTCAAGTATCGGCTGCCCGCAAAGTTCATCAAGCATTTTTTCAGCATCGGCCAGGGGAATTTCATATTCAAACTCCAGACGACAAATTCCGGTACTGATCCCCTTTACTGTCAGGAAGGCCATGTCCTCAATAGTGCGAACCCGTACCGTCCTCTCTTTTTGGGTACTGAGATACCCCTGACGATAGAGAACTCCCCTGGCCCCTTTTTTCCACAGCTCTCCCTGCACGAGAAATTTTCGCTCTATCTCAATAGCCATGTTCTACCTGTCCTCCACTTGGCTTTATCTCTCTTTCTCTGTCCGGCAGGGTTTCCGCAATGATAAGACAATCAATGGCATGGCCAAAAAATCACCTGCTTACCGGATAATTACTACTATAAAAATATTCTTTACCCCAGAATTTCCTCTTGTGATCAGGAAACAGGGGAAGTATTGTTTTTTCGTAATGATTTCTATCAGGAAATATTTCTATCAAGCAATAGACCTGAAATTTTGTCGTCCAGGACTGTGTTCATTATTCGCGAAGTCTACCCGCTCTGTTGTGGCCGGGACGATACATTTCAATCCACGAAACAACTGGCTTCATCCTCCTGTTTTCTCCATGTGACGTTTGGCCGATACCATGAAACCTGTTTTCGAACACCCTGCTACCAACCTGGACACACTTGACACAACGATAAACACCGTAAAATAACGGTACGTTATATGGGCCAAAGACAGAATTTGTTTTCGATTTTCTGTCCTCATTCCTGCAACAGCATATACTGAAAAAACAAGAAAAAGAGGGAAAAATGAACAAAACAGAACTTATCAATGCCATCACCCAATCAACGGACCTGAATAAAAAAGAAGCCGGCAAAGCGGTACAGGGATTTCTTGAAACCGTGACAGGATCGCTTTCCAGGGGAGAAAAAATCTCCCTCACCGGATTTGGGACCTTTACAATCGTCAACCGGGCCGCACGATGCTGCAGAAATCCTCAAAGCGGGGAAAAAATGACCATCCCTGCCCGTAAGGC
This sequence comes from Desulfobulbaceae bacterium, assembly GCA_027011235.1. Classification (GTDB taxonomy): domain Bacteria; phylum Desulfobacterota; class Desulfobulbia; order Desulfobulbales; family Desulfobulbaceae; genus DRLX01. The sequence continues at coordinate 3,193 of JALVAI010000133.1, read as the reverse complement.
GGTAAAGTTCAGACCAGGCAAAAAGCTCTCGGAACAGGTTCAATAAAAAGAACCGGTAATTGGTCAGTACAACTCAATGCTTGTACTCCCTAAGGGGCCGACCATAACCCACTATAAAATTTACAGGCCTTGAAATTTAACATCTTCCAGGGAAATCCATGAATCCAGCTTTTATTGTCCCCCTTCTCTTTGCGGTTATTGTCCTCTGTGCCTGGATGATAGGCACCTACAACAGGTTTATCAAGTACAAAAACCGGATTGAAGAGTCTCTCAACTCCATTGATGTTGCCCTGAAGCGGCGGGCCAACCTTGTCCCCAACCTGGTGCGCATCATCAAGGGTTACAGTGAGCACGAGGGAAAGATTTTTCAGGAAAAAACCCGAAGACTCGGTATGCTTTCGGATCCCAAGAGGATGGAACAGGAACAGGACATCGCCCGCAACATCGGCGGCCTGATTGCCGTCGCCGAGGCCTATCCGGACCTGAAGGCCAGCAGCAACTATCTGGAACTGCAAAACAGCTTGAACAAGATAGAACAGGACATCCAACAGGCAAGGAATCGATACAACAGTTACATTGCCCGGTTCAACACCTTGGTTGATTCATTCCCGGCCTCTCTGCTTGCCCGCTGGTTTCATTTTGAAAAAATGGATTACCTGGCCCTGGAACTGGCCACCCAGCGGGAAATGCCTAATGTATCGTTTGCGCCAACTGAATCAGAAAAAAATGAATAAACAAACTACAGTATCTGCAACAGCGCCTGTCAGACCGGCACCATGTACTCAATCTTGCCTGCGGGCGCCATGTTTTCCCCCGTTTCGCCTTGTATTATTGTCTCTTTGTCTGGTTCTCTGTCTCTGCGGCTGCTCCAGAACCTATTACGCGGCCATGGAAAAAGTGGGCGTTCATAAACGCGACATCCTCGTTGATCGGGTTGAAGCGGCACGGGACTCGCAGGCCGAGGCCCAGGAGCAGTTCAAATCAGCGCTTGAACAGTTTAATTCCGTCATTCAACTGAAGGATACCGATCTCAAACAGGCCTACGAAAAGCTGAACAGGGAATATAAACAGTGTGAAGAGGCCGCAGAGAAGGTGTCGGAACGAATTGACAAGGTGGAAGATGTCTCGGAGGCGCTCTTTGATGAATGGGAAGATGAAATAGCGCTTTACAGCAGTCAGGACCTTGCGCGGGCAAGTAAGCAACAGCTCGAAACAACCAGGTCCCGGTACACCAAAATGCTCGCATCAATGCGAACGGCGGAGGCATCCATGACACCGGTACTCCGGACCTTTCGTGATAATGTCCTCTTTTTGAAACACAACCTCAATGCCCAGGCAATCGGATCGCTGCAAAGAGAATTTTCATCGCTGAAAAAGGATATTGATATCCTCATTCAACGGATGAACGAGGCCATAGGGCAATCCAATACATTTATAGAACAGATGGGGACCTGATATCCGGTTTCCGTTTCTGTCCTGAAGAAGGCTATTTTCAAGACATCAAGAAAAAAACTTTTCCTGAAAGGAGATTTATCATGGCAGGTTTTATGGACATTCTGGGATCAATGATGCAGCAGGGTATGTCGCAGTCAACAGGTACACGCATGGCCAATGCATTTGGTGGCGGCGGTTCCGGCGGTTCTTTGACCGATATCCTCGGTGGTCTGGCCGGAGCGCTTGGGGGAGGACAGCAGACAGGGTCTGCGCCGCAGGCCGGACCTGGAGGCCTGGATAATCTCGGCGGTGTTGTCGGCGAGGTGCTTGGCAGTCTTGGCAATAACAGGGCCGTCCTTGGAGGTCTCGGAGCATTGGCGGGCGCCTTGCTCGGCGGCGGGCAGAGATCCGCCAGGGGCGCCATTGGCGGTGGCGGCCTTGCCATGCTGGCCTCCCTTGCCATTGCCGCCTTGCGCAAGGCAGGGCAGACACCGCAATCCACTCCCCGCGCCCTGCTCGAGCCACAGACAGCAGAAGATCAGCAGGCACTTGAACAGGACGCTGAAATTATCGTCAAGGCTATGATCAATGCCGCCAAGGCAGACGGTCGGATCGATGACAATGAAATTCAAAAAATCGTCGGCAAGTTGCAGGAGGACGGCCTGACGGAAGAGGAAAAAGAGTTGTTCATGACCGAGGCGAGCAAACCCATGGATATTGATGCGGTCATCGCCTCTGCCGGTGGCCGGCCGGAGATGGCGGCGCAGATCTATTCCGCCTCCCTGCTGGCCATTGAAGTTGATACCCCGGCTGAACAGCAGTATATGCAGCAACTGGCGCAGGGACTTGGTCTGGACCCGCAGGTGATAGATCATATTCATCAGTTTCTTGGAGTCCAATAACCTAAACGGGCAAACAAGATATCACAATGATGTCACCCGCCCCAGGGAAGGGAAAAATGCTCCCCTAAAAAAAAACCGGAACGTATGTAACTATATCAGCTCAACGGAGAAAAAAATGGGACTTTTAAGCTTTGCAAAAAATATTGGTAAAAAACTCTTTCACAGGGAAGAAGAGGCATCGGAAAAAATAGCCGCCTATATCGAGGAAGATAATCCGGGGGTCAGCAATCTGAAGGTTACTGTTCTTGATGGGGTTGCCTCTCTTAGTGGTGAAGCCGACAGCCAGGAGGCCCTGGAAAAGGCGGTACTGATGGCCGGTAATGTCGATGGAATAAGCGAGGTCAAATATGATGCCGTCACTGCCCCGGTTGCCGAGGTCAAGGTGGAATACTATGAAATAGTATCCGGCGATACCCTGTCGGGAATTGCCAGAAAATTTTATGGTGACGGGTCGGCCTACATGCGTATTTTCGAGGCAAACCGGGAGGTGATCAAGGATCCGGACAAGATTTATGTCGGCCAGAAAATCCGTATCCCTGTTGACTGATTTCACAACCATAGGGAAATCAACAGGCTGCTCATAAAACATGCGCATCCCTATTTTGCAAAACTCCAAGGAGGGACAGGAGCGATGACAACGAAAGCCGATTTTACAGACGAGGAATGGACCAGTTTGCTACAGGCGCCGACTGCGGCCGGCATGTATATCATGATGGCGGATCCGAACTTTGTCATCGGCAGCATGAAAGAGGCCCTTGCTGTCTCAGCAGGCATTATCAGCAGGGAAAAAGAACATAACAGCGAACTGTTGACATCCTTGCTGGCAGATTTCAAAGACAAGGACATGGTCAAACAGG
>JALVAI010000132.1 GCA_027011235.1 Desulfobulbaceae bacterium | reverse complement strand
CAGTTATGTCGCATGTGCAATATAACAAGACAATCGGTTAAAATAACGAGCTTTTCTTCATGAAATTTTCCTGTTCCTTGACCTCAAATGAAAGTTCTAATTTTTCAAGGCACCCTGGATTGTATAATAAAAGTAAACACCGAACAGGGGATGAAGTCAAACGGCTTTGTGTCCTTTGGCTCCGTGGGCGGGTAGTATCGACAGGAAATAACCTGTAAACACAGTTGTTATTTATTTGAGAATGATTATTCTTGGGAAAATTTTTTCTCCTGAACCGGACCGGCAAGCCGGGGAGCTGATCTGGTAAATTACGTTTCCCGTGCGGGAATCGGGCCGGAAGGTGATACTGGACAGGGCCGTTATGTTATCCAGGAATTTTGCCCGCCCGGTCCCTGTCCGGCCATGCTGATTTTATCTTGAATTTGCAAGAAAAACAGCGTATTATTTTATATTTTCGTGTCCTCTGCAGCCTGATCTTTATGAAAAGATACCTTGTCACCGTTTTTATAGCATTGATCATGCCTGGTTTGTCTGTTCCCCCTGCCGCCCACCCGGCCGAGGTGGACAGTTTTACCAACAGGCATGAACTTGCTGATTCCGCTCCCGCCCTGAACCTGGTTGTCAATCGCTGGCTGGCCGAGGCCCTGGTCACCGCAAATGAGAGCTCTGTATTCCAGCTTGGTGATGAACAGGGGGTTGATTACTGCAATCAGGCCCGTTTGTTTGATGCGCTTAAGGAAAAGCTGACGGGCTTTATAGTCGGCAAACTGGAGGCGCTTGTCACCGACAGCAGGGACCTGGACACAATCCGGGTCTCCTTTGATAAATCCATCTACCGTGATTTTGAGTTTACGGAATCCCCCACTATCTCCCTTACCAGGCATCTCGCTGTATTGCTGCGCATTGGAGATGTGTATCTCGGGGCAGACAAGTTCGGCCATTTTTTTACGGAAGGTCTTTCCTACTATGAGATGTATTCCTCTGTTGATCAATACTCGGCGTTGCAATTCGGGGACCTAAGCGAAAGCACCTTTTATGGAGAGTTGACCACTGGCGTGTTTTCCTATGCCGACCTGGCCGCCAATCTGAACGGGCTTCGTTTCTGGAACGCGATCCTGGGATTAAAAGCCGATCCGATCACCGGCGCAAGCGTGGACAAACCCTTTGTCCGGTGTATTGACAAGAAATGGCGCTTGATGAAAGAGTTTGATTGGCGGGATTATGTCGATCCGACCTGGGATGAGGCGATCAATTGCAGCGCTTTCCGCAATGAAATTCTACTGGCAAAGGTCAAAAAACGTATCACCGATACCAGCCAGGGAAAGAGTTGCCCTCTGGTGAAAGTCGACCGATATTTCCTGGAAAAAAAATATGGTGATCTGCTCCCCTTTATTTACAACCCGGACGGCAACAAGGTGTTGATGGAACCCTTGAAACCAAAGCTTGAGCTTTATTGGTCAACAATTATGAGCCGTCTTGCGATTTCACGTCTGTTTCGGTCCGACCGGGTTCCACAGAAAGAGATTAATGCCAATGAAGATGAAGGGCCATGAAACCATTGAGCAGCCATAATAATTTTGCCTATCTGTTTGTTTCTCTTGTTCTTTTCCTGTTTACAGCCGCCGTGGTGGCGGAATTTTCCAATTTTTTCAGCAAAGAGGCCTTTACCCTCATCATTATTCTGATGATGTTTGCAAGTTTTAAATCCCTTCAGACCAGGATCGCCTGGAAACGAACTATCTGTGTGCTCATACCAGTTTTTATTGTCCTTTCAGCCCTTGATACTTTCTTTAACGAAAAAATTTATCTCCTGCTCGTCCTCTCCACCCTGCTGCTTTTTTTCATAGGCTGTTTTGTCATGGCCTTTCGTCAGGTCCTGTTTGTCGGTGATATCGACGGCAACAAGATCATCGGTTCCCTGACACTCTATATCCTGATCGGCCTGATCTGGGCCGTGATTTACATGCTCATCATCAGCCTGGATCCAACCGCTTTCAGCGGCCTGGAGGTGACCAACTGGAAGGAGGGATTCTCCCGGTTTGCCTACTACAGTTTTGTCACCCTGACTACCCTGGGATACGGGGATATCCTGCCAGCCAATCATATCGCTGAATTTTTTATCTCCATGGAGGCAATCCTCGGTGTCTTCTATATCGCCATAATCGTCTCCAGCCTGATCAGTCTGCGTATCAGCGCTGTCCAGGAGCAGCGACGGGGGAGATAAGAAGGGGACGGCAGGAGAGCTACTCAATACCCTTTCAGCAAGCCGCCGTCACAGGCGATCATCTGACCGGTGATATACCCTGCCTGTTCAGAGGCAAGAAAAGAGGCGAGATGGGCGAATTCTTCGGGGGTGCCGAGGCGTCGGGCCGGAATTTCTCTGCATATTTTTTCTTCATCAATATGGAGATCAATCAGCCGTTTGGTTTTTGTGTAGCCGGGGAGCAGGGCATTTATGGTGATATTTTGCGAAGCAACTTCATTGGAGAGGCTTTTCACCAGTCCGAGCAGGCCGGCCCGGAGAACGTTTGAGATGGTCAGACCGGCAATCGGTTCCCTGGCAGTGACCGAGGTCACCAGCAGGATCCTGCCCCATTGTTGTTGTTGCATTGCCGACAGGGCCGCTCGAATAATTTCCACTGGAGACAGGACAAGGTTTTGATACTGGTCCTTCCAGACATCATTGTCGATGTCGGTGAAAAAACCGTTCGGCGGGCCGCCCGTGTTGGTGACAAGGATATCAACCGCGCCGTATTTGCCTATGACTTCCCGGACGACCTCCGGGCCTTCCCCCTCAACCTGCAGATCAACACTAAAGCAGTCAACAGCCCCTGTCGCAGCCATGGCCTGCTCGAGCCGTTCCCGGTTCCTGGAAGCGAGAATGACCCGAACTCCTTCTTGCACAAGCGAGGCGGCAATGGCCTTGCCCAGTCCCGCAGAGGCGCCGAAGACCAGCGCCACCTTGTCTTTAATCAGGAGATCCATGCTTTCTTGACAGCGGATTTTTTCCCGGGATGTGGGAAAAAACCGCTGCGCCGGTCAATAATTGGCCCACTTGGCGTCA
>JALVAI010000131.1 GCA_027011235.1 Desulfobulbaceae bacterium | reverse complement strand
TTTTTCTCTTCAGGCAGGGGCCTCAACATATCCGTGGCAGCGGTTCACCAGAGAGCGGTTCCACAAGACGTGTGCCTCCTGCAACCGTGGTAAGGACCACCCGGCCCGGATATTTCTTACTCACCCGGCCGATGATACGGCTTTCCACTCCCTCCGGGACCGACTGCATGATGCGCAAGATTTTTTCCGCCTGTGCCGGGGCGGCAAGAATAATACATTTTCCCTCGTTGGCAAGATAAAGCGGGTCCAGACCCATTAGTTCGCAGGCAGCCCGCACTTTGCCATGCATGGGGATATCCTTTTCCTCTATTTCCATGCACAGGTTTGTGGCCCGGGCAATCTCGGCAAGAGTTGTTCCCAGACCGCCCCTGGTGGGGTCGCGCATGGTATGGACGGCGCCGCCCTCCTGCTCCAGAACCTTTTCAACCAGAAAATGAAGCGGCCGGGTGTCGCTTTGCAGGTTTCCTGCCACCTGCAGACCGGCGCGACTGGTGAGAATGGTGATGCCGTGGTCGGCAAGGGTTCCGGAGAGGAGGATGATGTCGCCTTCCCGTACCCGTCCGGTCGTTATTTCGATGTCGTTGCCCACGACCCCGATGCCCGAGGTATTGATAAAGATTTTGTCACCTTTGCCCCTGGGCACGACCTTGGTGTCACCGGTAACCACGGATACGCCAGCATATTCACAGGCAGCACCAATACTTTCGATGATGTTTTCGAGATCATCAAGCCTAAGCCCTTCCTCAAGAATCAGGCCAAGGCTTAAGGCCAGCGGCCGCGCCCCCTGCATGGCCAGATCGTTTATGGTGCCGTTGACGGCCAGCTCACCGATGTCGCCGCCGGGAAAAAAGATGGGGTCCACCACGTAACTGTCCGTGCTAAAGGCAATTCTACCACCGGGCACGGGGAGGACGGCCGCATCTTCCAGCTGGTGCAGGACCGGGTCGGGCAGATAGCGGAGGAAGAGATCGTTAATAAGGTTTTGGCCGGCCAGGCCGCCGCTGCCATGGTCAAGGGTGATATGACTGCTCATTTTCGTCTTTCCTCATTTTTTCCTCCCTCAATTTATTTTTTTCCAGACCGCCATAGCGGTGCCAGGCAGCGCAGGTCCCTTCGCTGGAAACCATGCAGGGACCGACGGGATTGGCAGGCGTACACCGGCTACCGAAAAGCGGACATTGTTTGGGCATACAGATACCCTTGAGGACCTCGCCGCAACGACAGCCCCTGGGTTCACTGGACGGCGCAACCCTGATATCGAGCTTTTTGGTTATATCAAAGGCACCGTACCGGGGACGCAGGGCAAGGCCGCTTGCCGGGATGGTGCCAAGGCCGCGCCATTCGGAATCAACCGGGAAAAAGATTCTGTTAACCAGGGTCTGTGCCCTGGTGTTGCCGTGCCGGGTCACGGCCCGGCCGTAACAGTTTTCCACCCGTGGTTTTCCCGATTGGACCTGCTCGACAAGGGCAAGGATCGCCAGCAGGATATCGACCGGCTCAAAGCCTGCCACCGCGCAGGCAAGGCCGTATTTGTCGACCAGAGGGCGAAAGCTGTCCGCCCCGGCAATGATACTGACATGGCCGGGGCAGAGCAGTCCATCTACCTTAAGCCTGGGGTCCTGCATGAGAGTGTCCAGGGGCGGCGGCATGACCTTGTTTGCCGGAAAGATAAAAAAATTGTCTCTGCCCTGTTGTTCGGCGGCAAGGATAGTGGCGCCAATGGTCGGGGTGGTGGTCTCAAAACCGACACTCAAGAAAACCACCATCTGTTCCGGTTCCTTGGCAGCGATGGCCAGGGCATCCATGGGCGAGTAGACAATCCGCACATCAGCACCCTCTGCCCGGGCATCGGCCAGGGAACCATTGCTCCCCGGCACCCGGATCATATCGCCAAAAGTGGTGATAATGACATCGGAGCGCCCGGCCAGTTCAACAAAGGCATCAATGACGCTGGATGGGGTAACGCAGACCGGACAGCCGGGGCCGGAAATGAGCTCTATCTGCCCGGGCAGCATTTTTCGTATTCCATGCCGGAAGATCGACATGGTATGGGTGCCGCAGACCTCCATGATACGGACAGGAGCGCTGGTAAGCGTGTGCAGTTTTTTGGTCAGGGCAAGGACCAGATTCCGGTTCCGGTATTCATCAACATATTTCATGTCCCGTCCCTGTCCGGTTCGTCCTCCATCCCTTCTGCCATTTCCCGCATAAGCGCGAGGTTGATCTCCGCGTTTTTCGCGTCCAGGCAGTTGATGGCAAACCCAGCGTGGATGATCAGGTAGTCGCCGATTTCAGGCCTGCGGTCCACCAGGTCGAGGCGGACCTCTTTCTGCATGCCGTCGGCATCAACAACGGCAATATCCGGGTCAAGCAGATCGTCACTGCCGCCTTGTAATTTGATGACCCGCATGGGTATGGCAAGACACATTATTTGTGTACTCCCTGTTGATATTGATTATCTCCATGGCCGCAAAGTCTCATCCCGGCCACATAGGCCTGGCCCAGGGCAATGCCGCCGTCATTCACCGGTACCTGATTGCCGGTGTACACCTTCAGGCCATGTTTCTCCAGTTTATCTGTCAACAGGCCCAGAAGCAAAGTGTTCTGAAAACAGCCGCCGGCCAGGATGATATTTTCCATTGGCCTTCCGGTTGCAGCCTGCGAATTGACAAGGGCAAGTATAATTGCCAGGGTTGAACGTACAAGCCAGATGTGAAAAAACCAGGCCGACTCGTGGGCGGGAGTGTTGTTGTCCACGTCCTCGAGCAACCAGTTGACAAGGGGCCGGTAGTCCAGGCACAGCTGCCCCTGTTTTCGGTTCACCGTTGCCCGATAGCGCTGACCGGTCGACTTGCCAATGCCAGCCTTATACGCCTGCCGGGCCAGGGTTTCAAGTTCCATGGCGGCCTGGCCCTCAAAATCAACCTCCCGGCGGATGCCGAGAAGGGTTGCCACCCCGTCAAAGAGACGGCCCACGCTTGAGGTAAGCGGCGTATTGATTTTCCCCTCTATCATGGATGCAAGAGTGCTGAGCGTTTGTCCGGGAACAGGCAGTGTCTCCGGTAGGGCAGTTG
>JALVAI010000130.1 GCA_027011235.1 Desulfobulbaceae bacterium | reverse complement strand
GCCCATCTGCTGTTTTGGTTCGCAGGCCTCCGGAAACAAAAATGTCAACCTGTGGCAGGGCGGCAAGCCGGTCATAGATCCGTTTGAAACACACAAAGTGTACCGGAGCGTATCCAGTGAACAATATAGTGATGTTACGTGATTTGGTCATGTTATTATCTCCTTGATTATTAGCGCCTTACTCCTGAATTCCTGTCATAAAAAACAAGAAAATTTCATAAAGAAAAACTAGTTATTTTAACCGATTGTCTCGTTACACAGAACATGCACATAATTGTTGCATGTTCTGTAGGGGCGAATTTATTCGCCTGAGGAAAGCGTTATTTTATCTGGAATGGTTTCCCCAAGGCGACTGAAGTCGCCCCTACAAACTTGGGTTGTGGGCAAAGCCCGCATTAGAACTATTTGTTGGCAACCAGTGATGGCGGATCCAGGTAACGGCTTTGGCCCCGGGCAAGTGTTTCTGCTTCCTGTACAACAAAACCCAGCTGCCTGGTCCAGCCTGAAGGCAGTTTTCTTAATGCGGAAATTTTGCCGCGCATCAGCAATTGTGCCGCCACATGCCAGTTGAGCCATTCCTGATTAACTGGTTCGTCTGTTTCATCCTGGTAAGCCTGCAGGAAGGCCTTGATGCACCTTTTCACCTGCACAGGTTCCAAATTTTCAGTCCCTGCCAGAAAAATGAAATGGGCTATTAAGCGGCCAATGTCAAAGATCGGATCTCCATGGCAGAAGGCATCCCAGTCAACGATTCCAATCGAATCCGGTCCATAAAGGATCTGGTCCCCGAAAAGATTGCCGTGGATGGGTCGCCGGGGCAGGCGGGCAAGGTTGTCAAGTGTATCGGCCAGGATCATGATCATTGCATCAAGTCGGGTTGCCACCTGTGGGAGCGCACGCTTTATTTCGCCCATATGATGGCGTATTGACGCAAATTCTCTTTCCATATTCTGTGTTTTCTGCGGGCGGGCACGGGATTTGTGCAGTTGTCCGATAACACGTCCGACTCTCTCAAAGGATGAGGGAACAGTCTTGATCATCTCCTCTGTAAAATTTTTTCCCGGAAGCCTTGACATTAGAATTGTGCGACACGACAGATTGCACCGGATTATTTCAGGTACAAGAAAATCGAATTTTTCCTGCCTTGAAACCTGCATAATTTGTTGAAAATTGTGTGCAGCCTGGATCACATCCGTCTTGTTGAACAGCTTCACAAAGTAATGAGCGTGATGGCGAGGATCATCCCAGGTTAGAATGGCACGTTTCCTCGGCACAAGGCGTAAGAGTTTTGGGGGCTGTTGACAAAACCGGTCCGGATCATCTTCTGCATCAGGCAAGAGCAGATGACGAAAATTTTCATGCTTCAACAGGTCCTTGAGCTTCCGTAATCGAGGGATGTTAGGTGTTATCCAGAGTACGGCCTGCAGTTCAGGAATATAAAGCGGGGGAGGTACATGATGCCTGGAGGCCTCTTTTTCAAGCCGGGCAACGGCATCTCTCCTGTCAGGATAGATCTGGAGAAACAAATGGATTTCCCGCAACAATTCTCCTGTATCTTTCTGGACAGCGCACGCCTTGAGCGTTACTCTTCCGCCCTTAAATGGTCGGTAATGAGTCAAATCCGGTCTTATGTTGACTATGCGCACCCAATTGGACCATTGATTCCAGGCGGTTGAAATTACATCCTCCACCACTTCCGGTATCTTTGTCTGCTGAATTGCATGATAAATCGAATCATCAAGATATGACATGATTGCCTCCTCAGACCTGTTCCGAATGGGCGAGCACGGGCATTGCAAAGGCCTGATTATAGGGTGGTGAATGAATGGCTTTCTGTATTTTCGGCCAAACACTTTCCATTGCGTCAAACAGGTCTTCGGCATAATCGATTTCAACCCAGGGAAACCCTTTTGCATCAATGCAGGTAATGTTTTTTTTGCGGCTGAATCTTTCAAAAGCTGCCGGTGCCCATTGATCCGGTCCTCCTGTTGCCAGGGCCAGTTCAGCCTCGTTGAAAAGAAGTTTTATATCCGATTTCTGAAATTTGAGGATACCCAAGCTTTCTCCTTTTGGTTCCTCTATTACCGAAAACGATTTACTGATATGACGTAACTTGTTTCCTGTAAGTTCTATCTTCATGCTCTCATCATCAAGACCGGAACTTGAATCGTATAACAGTGCATTTCCCGGTGTAATTAAAAGATGCCAAAAAATATTCGGATGGGCGAGCACATCACTGTTGATGATAACAAGATCATCTTTGACCCAACTACGAGTCAACCACAAGGAATAAAGACTATTTGTGCTGGCATAGTCTTTATTTTTTATATAATAACATTGATCACCTACTACAGATTGAATATTATCACCTTCATATCCAATGACTATGCAGATATTATCTATTCCGAAATAGCGAAGTATAGAGATTTGATACTCAACAAGACGGGCCTTGTCCAATTTTATCAGTGCCTTTGGATTTCCTTTATTATATTTCTTCAGTCGTGACCCACAACCTGCAGCAAGGATTACGGCTTGCATTATATTTCTCCTATATCTCATGGTTAATTTTATTATACTGTCTTATAAAATGTGCCTTTACCTGAGAGAACGAAGAAAATGACAAGTTATTCCATTTAAAATTTAATAATGTTGGATGCATTCAGAAATGGGCGTGGAAAACAAGTCCTCACGGGGCTATATCTTGCTTGAACAATTGGGCATGGGTACGCTGTAAAGAAGCGCTACAATCTTTTTGCAACAGGGAGGAAGAGATAGTTGTCAGCGTGTCTTGAAAAATCAGAACTTTCGTTCGAGGTCAGGCAAGCGCATACTCCGAGGAACAGGAGAATTAAAAAGCGCAGCATATTAGATATATGTGATCATTTTTAATTTTCCTGCGACCCAGAGAGACGGCGGCAATTTTTCAAGGTGGCCTAAAGTTGTGGAAGAGGTATTGACAGGGGAGTATGGTTCCAAACCATACCGCAGTTCTCCATGTCAAGAGGTGCGTCCGTGTATGAAACAGCAACCAAATCAATAGTATATAAGGAACACCATTATGAAAAAACATAAAAT
>JALVAI010000129.1 GCA_027011235.1 Desulfobulbaceae bacterium | reverse complement strand
CCGTAATCGTTGTGCTCGATGAAGCCTATGTCGATTTTGTCGAGGCAGAGCAACGGATAGATATTCTCTCCTATATTCGCCAGGCCGACGGTATTCCTGCCGTGGTTGCTCTACGCACCTTTTCCAAGGCGTTTGGCCTGGCAGGATTACGGGTGGGATTTGGTCTCATGCATCGTGATATTGCCGATGTTTTGCACCGGGTACGACAACCATTCAATATCAACCTGCCTGCCCAGGCCGGTGCCCTGGCCGCCCTCTCCGATGACGCTCACTATAATGCAACGCTTAACAAAACCCGTTTGGGCCGGAAATGGTTGCAGGAAGAGGTAAAAAAGCTGGGTTGTGTCCCGTATGACTCACAGACAAATTTTTTCCTTATTGATGTGAAGGGCGATGCAACGACCCTGTACGAATCCATGCTGCGCAAAGGGGTCATTGTCCGCTCTATGGCCGCTTATGGCTATCCTGACTTTATTCGAATTACCGTTGGCACCAGGGACGAGAATGAACGTTTTGTGACCGCACTGGCGGACAGCTTATCCGAATTGGGCTATGTCTGACAAACTGCACATTGTCACCATTGACGGCCCGGCCGGGGTCGGAAAATCCACGGTTGCACGCCTGTTGGCACAACGCCTTGGCTATACCTATCTTGATACCGGGGCCATGTACCGGGCAGTTGCCTATGAATGTCAGCAGGCCGGGATCGATCCAGCTGACGAACAGGCGGTGGCAACCATGCTGAAAAATTTCAACATTGAGCTGCAACCCCCTGCCAGGGCCGAAGATGACGTCAGGGTTTTTCATAACGCCCGGGAGATTACTCCCTTTTTACGTACCCCTGAAACAGGGATGATGGCCTCTACTGTATCGGCCTTACCCGTGGTACGGGAAAAGCTTACCCGGCTTCAGCGGCAGATAGGGCAACAGGGGAAAATTGTCGCCGAAGGAAGAGACACCGGCACAGTTGTTTTTCCCGACGCTGCCTGGAAATTTTATCTGGACGCAACCCCTGAAGAACGTGCCCGAAGGAGGGTTGAACAACTGGAACAACGTGGAATGCATGTTGACCGGGCAACCATCCTTCAACAGATCATCAAGCGCGACCTAAACGATTCAACCAGATCGATTGCTCCCCTTAAACCGGCTGACGATGCCGTTATCATAGACTCAAGTCAGATGGCAGCAGATGATGTTGTCAAACTCATGCTTTCCCATATATCCACTACAAGCTAACCTGCCAACACCACATCCTCCATTTTTCCAAAATCGAAAACTACAGAAACCACCCTGATACGGTAATAACAAAAAGGTTGAACCATTTGTAAAAAAGGGCTGCCCCTATTTGTGGTGCCTGTTTCACTCCTTTTTAGGTTGCATTCGTAAGGAGAACTATTCAAGCAAAAAAAAACGGTCGACCGTAAAGGTCGACCGTTTTACGAAGGAGAAAACAAGGTATATAAGCAGTTGGCAGGCTGCTTGTCTACCATATTGGTCAGGCAAAGCACTTCATGCACGACCAATTCTAACACCCGAAAACCGTAAGATCACGGGTAAAACAATTTTAATTGTGCCAAGTTAATTGACGACCGACCCCAAGGTCGGCCGTCATACGAAGGAGAAAACAAGGTATATAAGCAGTTGGCAGGCTGCTACGATACCATTATTGGCCAAGCAAAGCTGTTGCGGCCTGGCCAATCACTGAACCCGGGAGCAGGCCGATTCCCAAGACCCCGAGTAAGGCAATACCAAGAACAGCAGATATTCCGGGGGTGAAATCCAGGGCAATGTTCTCCTGGGGATCACTCATATACATATATCGTACTACTCTCAGGTAGAAAAATGCAGATATTGAGCTGAATACAACCAACCCGATGACAGTCATTGTATATCCTGCCCCAAGGGCGGCCTTTAACAGGTAAAATTTACCAATGAAGCCGGCCGTAGGTGGAATACCGGTCAGGGAGAACATAAAGATCAACATAAGAAAGGCAGCCATGGGGTTTGTTTTGGCAAGTCCCTTGTAATCCTCGAGAGATTCGCGCCTCTTGCCTGGACTGGCGAGAAGAACAAGGATGGCAAAGGCTCCCATATTCATAAAGCCGTAGGTAAGCAGATAGGTCATGGTAGCGGACAACCCTTCGGCAGTACCGGACAAAACCCCAAGCAGAGAATACCCGGCATGGGCAACGGCAGAGTAGGCCAGCATGCGTTTGATGCTGGTCTGGGACAGGGCCGTGATATTTCCGATGGCCATGGTCAATAATGCCAGGGAAGAGAGCAGGATTCCCCATTGATCATGAAACTGGGGAAAGCCTGTAAACAGTACCCGCCCAAAAACCGCAAAACCTGCTGCCTTGGGCCCGACCGACATAAAAGCGGTAATGGCAGTTGGCGCTCCCTCATAGACATCAGGGGTCCAGAAATGAAAAGGTGCTATCGCCACCTTGAAACAAAAGGCTGCGATCATAAGGCCAAGACCGGCAAGAAGAGCCGGATTTTCAAGTAAATTGCCGGTTACCGTGTATTTGGCAATTTGGGCTATGTCAGTCGTTCCTGTCAGGCCGTAAACAAGCGATATGCCATATAATAGTATGGCTGAGGCAAAACCGCCCATCAGCAGATACTTCATGGCGGCCTCGGCGGAACGACCATCGTTGCGTGGTAGTCCGACAAGACAGTAGATGGAGAGAGCCATCAGTTCAAGACCGAGGTACAGCACCATCAGGTCACCGGCGGATGCCATCAGTAACATACCAACAGCAGAGAATATCATCAGGGAATAATACTCTCCCTGCTTGAGGCCTTCAGTCCTGCGGAAATGTTCACTCATCAAGGCCGCAAGGATTACACCGAGCAGGCAAATGATTTTGAAAAAGGAAGCGTAGGAATCGGCAATGATCATCCCCCCAAAGCCGACGATATTCTTTTCTCCGGCAACCATAACCAAGGCCGCCAGACATCCAATAACCGTCAACCAGGGCAAAAGCTCACGACGTTTGGGGGAGAATACATCCAGACCGATAAGAAACAGCCCTATACACACCAAGAACATTTCCGGTATGATTGGTCCAAAGGCTTTCCAGCTGACAAGTGCTGTATTAATCATTGTCTATCCTTTTGCTTGAAAACTACAGGTAAATTTTAATTTCGCCAT
Source organism: Desulfobulbaceae bacterium (assembly GCA_027011235.1). Lineage (GTDB taxonomy): Bacteria > Desulfobacterota > Desulfobulbia > Desulfobulbales > Desulfobulbaceae > DRLX01. The sequence continues at coordinate 7,386 of JALVAI010000129.1, read as the reverse complement.
CAGTGGGGTATGACAGCCGCAACATGCTGAGCGGTTTCCATACTTCCCTGTACCTGACTTATCAGATGCTCTACCGATACATGCATGAAACTCAGCATGGCATCAGGGTAGAGACCAATCCAGAAGACAAGTCCAACCATGGGCAACAGGGTGAGTACCTCTCTGGTGGTTAGTTCGGGTAACCCGACAACCTTTTTATTGATCGGGTTGAAGAATATACGTTGATACAGCCAGAGCATGTACCATGCACCGAGAATAAGGCCGGTTGCGGCAAAAAAAGCTGTCCAGGGTTTGTGAATAAAACTACCAAGTAACACGAGAAATTCTCCAATGAAACCGTTGGTAGCAGGCAACCCGATGGCAGCCATGGTAAAAAGCAGGAAAAAGGAACCAAAAATCGGCATGGTCGAGGCGAGTCCGCCATAATCCTTAATGGCACGGGTGTGAGTCCGTTCATACACCATTCCGATACAGAGGAAGAGGGCGCCGGTGACTACACCGTGGTTTATCATCTGAAGAATACCACCTTCGATACTCTGGGTGTTCATTGAATAAATACCAAGGGTGATAAATCCCATGTGAGATACTGAACTATAGGCAATAAGTCGTTTCAAGTCTGTCTGGGCGAGACAGATTATCGCACCATATATAATGCCGATCAGGGAAAGCACGATCATCGGTCCCATCATGGCCTGGGTGGCCTGGGGGAGAATGGGCATGGAAAAGCGTAGGAAACCATAGGCTCCCATCTTGATGAGGATAGCGGCAAGAATGACAGAGCCTGCGGCCGGGGCTTCGGTATGTGCATCCGGCAACCAGGTATGAACCGGCCACATGGGGACCTTAACGGCAAAGGCGGCAAAGAAAGCCCAGAAAAGCCACATCTGAAATTTGATCGAATAGGAATGCTTGGCAAGTTCGATAACATCAAATGTGTGGCCGCCCTTCATATAGAGGGAGATAATACCAACCAGCATGAGTAGACTGCCGACCAATGTGTAAAGGAAAAATTTAATGGTCGCGTAAATACGATTGGGTCCGCCCCAGATACCGATGATGAGAAACATCGGAATGAGCATGACCTCCCAGAAAATATAAAAGAGAAAGATATCTGTGGCACAGAACACTCCGATCATCACACCCTCGAGGAAGAGGATGGACAAGAAGAATTCCAGTACCTTGGTCTGTATCGCCTCCCAGGATACCAGGATGGCAAGTATGGTTACAAGGGTCGACAGGAGAATAAAGAGGACACTGATCCCATCAACACCTAAACTGTAGTTGATATGGAAGGCAGGAATCCAGGAGTGATGCTCGGTAAACTGCATCAGATAGGTTGTCTTGTCAAACATGAAGAACAGAGGAATAGACAACACAAATTCCATCAGGCTTATAATCAGAGCCATGGTTTTTATGGCCTGAACATCTTCCCTTTTGACAATCAGGAGAGAAAATCCGCCTATAATCGGGAAGAAAATAAGTGCGCTTAGCAATGGTACAGACATATTTATTACCGTATTTGTGGTTGGTTGAGGGTAGTTAACCCTAATTTACTGTTCCCTGACCTCTACCGAGTAAACATCCAGACAAAGAGAAACAACGCACTGCCGCCCATCCAAGCCAGGTAATGGGAAATCTGCCCATCCTGGAGGCCTCTGAGTTTGGATGAAAAAGCACCGATACCGCGGGGAATTCCATTAACAATCCCCTCAATGATACCGCCATCGACAACCTTGAGCAGCGCCTTACGGCTGAAGCTGAGGGTTGGCTCAACAAGCCCGGCGATGTAGATTTCGTCAATATAGTATTTATTCAACAGAAGATTGTAGGTCCGGGGAAACATCTCCACCAGTTTTCCAGGAATCTCCGGTTTGGTGATATACATGAAAAAGGCAAGTAAAATACCACACCCGCCGGCAAGGACAGAAGTTCCAAGCAGTACTGATTCCGCATAGGTTGAAATATGGAGTTCAGGCTCACCCACAACCGGCATGAGAAAATGACCCCAATAGTTGTGGCCGCCAAGTAACGCCGGAATACCAAACCAGCCAGCGCCGACGGCTCCTATTGATAACAGGATAAGTGGAATCGTTACCACTGGTGAGGACTCTTTGAGATGCGCCTTTTGTTCAGCTGTTCCACGAAATTCACCATGGAATATCAGGAAAAAGAGACGGAAGGAATAAAAAGCCGTCAGAAAGGCGACAAATGTTCCGATGAACCAGGCGAACTTGCCAAGGGCAATATCAGAATTAAATGCCATGGTCAGTATCTCATCCTTACTGAAGAAACCGGCAAAGCCAGGTACACCGGAAATGGAAAGAGATGCGAGCAGAAATGTCCAGTAGGTAATGGGCATATATTTCTTTAATCCACCCATATATTTGACTTCCTGTTCATGATGCATCCCCAGGATAATGGACCCGCAACCAAGAAAGAGGAGGGCCTTGAAAAATGCGTGGGTGAACAGATGAAAGACACCGGCACCATATGCTCCGACCCCGCAACCGATAAACATATAGGCAAGCTGGGAAACGGTCGAGTAGGCAACCACCCGCTTGATATCGGTCTGGACCAGGGCAATGGTAGCAGCAAAGATACAGGTAATTGCACCGATAAATGTGACAACATTGAGCGCAAAATGGGAAAGCTCATACAGAGGATTACAGCGGGCAATCAAAAAGACACCTGCTGTGACCATGGTGGCGGCATGGATCAAGGCACTGACCGGGGTCGGACCTTCCATGGCATCGGGCAGCCAGACATGTAATGGTATCTGGGCAGATTTGCCAAGGGCACCACACATGAGCAGGATGCAGATGGCGGTCGGCATATCAAAGGTCATGCCGAAAATGGTCCAGGTGTGGCCGACAATCTGGCCGGCATGGCTGAAGACATCATAATAATGCAGACTGCCAAAGTTGACAAAGATGAGGAACAGCCCGAGAATGAAGCCGAAGTCACCGAATCGGTTAACTATAAATGCCTTTCGGCCTGCGGTGGCGGCAGACACCTTTTCATAATAAAAACCAATCAACAGATATGAAGAAAGCCCCACAGCCTCCCAGCCGAAGAACAGCTGCATAAAGTTGTTGCCAAGAACCAGCATCAGCATGGAAAAGGTAAACAGGCTCAGGTAGGAATAGAACCTGTAATAGCCGTCCTCACCCTTCATATATCCAATGGAATAAATATGGACCAGCGAGGAGACAGTGGTCACAACAATCAACATTACCGCGGTTAACTGATCCAGCAGAAAACCAACTGCAACCCTTGTATTTCCGGAACTGATCCAGGTGTAAAGATCCTGGTTAATAAAGTGACCAGATTTGACGGTGAGAAATGCCTTCAGGGCACAGGAAAACGAAATCAGTACGGCTATGATCGGCACCCAGTGCGAGTTCACGCCCAGCCGTTTGCCAAAAAGCAGGGTGAAGATAAACGATGACAACGGCAGGAACGGAATTGCCAGCAGCCACCATGGTAAAGATCCATCGTGGGTTGGGGCAATGAGTTGCCGGACATTTTCCTCATGCTCACCCTTTTCAGCATGCCCTTCAACAGCACCCTCTTCAACATGCCCAAGCGCCGCATGTTCAGATGTTGCGGCAGTCCCATGATGCTGAGACACGGTAACGTGGATGTTGCTGTGATGTTCTCCACTTGCATGCGTGGTATTTGCGGCGGCAGGCAAAACCGACAGCCCGCAGATCACTACTACCAGGAAAAATATGTTTGTTATTTGCTGTCTCATGCCTATCCCTTCAACTGGTTGACTTCATCAACATGGACGGTTTTACGACTGCGATAAAGTGTAATTGCGATACCAAGGCCAATTGCCGCTTCTGCGGCTGCCACGGTTATTATAAAAAAGGTGAATACCTGACCACGCATTGAATCAAGATAATGACTCAAGGCAACCATGTTCAGGTTGACCGCATTGAGCATAAGTTCAATAGAGAGAAACATCATGATCAGATTTCTTCTTGTCAGAAAACCACAGACACCTATGGCAAAAAGAATGGCCGAAAGGGACATATACCAACTTAAAGGAATCACCTGCTGCCCTCCTTTTCAATTAACAGACCATACAAGCATGACATCAAATCCGGATATCTTGCTTCATTTTCAGGATATAAATTTCGCATCGCTCAGCTCTTTTCAATTGTTGTTGGTGTGTCATGTTTGGCCAAAACCAATCCACCGATTACGGCAATGAGCAGTATGAGACCTGCGATCTCAAACGGCAGGATATAGCTTGTATACATTTCCATGCCCAATGCCTTGGTATGGGTGGCTTTTATTACCGCTGCCATCGGCCAATGACCCTTCTGCCCCAGGACAAAGGTAGGGAGCATGGATATCAGCGAAACGGCAAGGCCGACGGAAATAATTCGCCCGAGCCAGGCAGAGGTAACAAAGCGATCCATTTTGACCTCATCCCGCAGGCTGACAAGAAACAGCACAAAAAGGTAAAGAACCAGAATTGCACCGGCATAAACAATAATCTGAACCGCGGCGAGAAACTCGGCGCCGAGAATAAGATAAAGGCCAGCCATATGAAAAAAGAGAACCAGCACCATGAGAACGGCATGTACAGGATTACGCATGGTTATGGCCAGTAACCCGGTACCAACGATCATTACAGCGCAGTAAAGAAAAAATAAGTAAGTAAACATAAGGTTCGGCTCCCTGATCGGAACGTTATATGGTTATTGATCCCGTTTGACCAGGTTTCCAACCACCTGGCCTTCAATTGTCCATTCATCCGGTACATCCAGTCGCTTGGCGGCAGTCAATTCACGCTCGGGAATTCCACGAGGCCGCCAGAATGGATTGATATAACTGTTAATCGCAGACCCCTTCATTTCCGCAAATGCATCCCAATTGGCAAGTAACCGTTCCTGATCAAAGAAGATGGATTCACGGTCATAGGCTGCATATTCAAAAATTTCTGTCAAAACCAGTGCATTAACCGGGCACACCTCTTCACAGAAACCGCAGTAGACACAACGCAAGGCTTCAATGTCATAGGAATCGACCACCCTACAACCCCGCTCCTCATCTTCGTGAAAACGAATGTGAATACATCGGGAGGGACAAACCGTCACACAACGCATACAGGCGACACATTTTGATGTCCCGGTTTCCTGATCACGTACCAGGGCGTGTTGCCCACGGAACCCAAGCTTGATGTCAGGTTTTTCCTGCGGGTACTGTCGGGTAATTGGTTTTGCAAACAGCTGTTTCAGGGTAAAGGCCATACCCTGCATAATTTCACTGTGCAAGATAGTCTGCAGCAGGTTTCTTTTAGGCTTATATTGAATTTGCATAGAAGTTATCCTTTTAGCCGGTAAAAGCTTTGATAAAACCGGTGAGAACAATATTACCAAGTGCAAGAGGAATAAGCACTTTCCAGCCGATCGACATTAATTGGTCATACCTGTACCGAGGAAGTGTGGCTCGTATCCAGATAAAGACAAACATAAACGCGTAAACTTTAACAACAAACCAGAAAGGTGGAAATATTGTTACCTCAAACGGTCCGTTCCAGCCGCCCAGGAAACAGATAGTCCCTATGGAGGACATCACCATCATTCCGATATACTCAGCCATAAAGAAGATTGCATATCGCATCCCGGAATATTCGGTGGCATAACCGGATACGAGCTCAGTCTCAGCCTCGGGAAGATCAAAGGGTACCCGATTGGTTTCAGCAAGCATCGCAATGAAAAAGACGAAGAAGGCAATAATCTGGGGAAATATATACATTCCGCCAAACGATCCTCCCTGGGCCTCAACAATCTTGGTCAGGTTGAGTGTTCCGGACAGCATCATCACCCCGACAAGACTGAGCCCCATGGCGACTTCATAGCTGATGACCTGGGCCATGGACCGCAAGCCACCAAGAAAGGTATATTTTGAATTCGATGCCCAACCCGCCAGGATCACTCCATAACTTGAGAGGGAACTCATGGCAAAAATAAAGAGGAGACCAATATTGATATCCGCCAGCACCCATCCCTTGGCAAAGGGAAGAACGGCCAGCGATGTCAGCATGGCGGTCAGGCAAATAATCGGTGCGGCCCGAAATGTTACAACATCTGCCTGCTCAGGGACCACATCCTCTTTGAAAAAACTCTTGATACCATCAGCGATTGGCTGCAAAAGTCCATGCCAGCCAACCCGCATCGGTCCCATCCGAACCTGCATATGACCAATAATTTTACGCTCAAAATATGTGGCATAGGCAACATGCAGCATAATGATCGCAAAGAGGATGAGGATTTCTATGAATAATATTAGTACGTGCATAATGTTCCTTTAGCTTAGTTACAAGCCGATCCCATACTTTTTCTATCGGTCACACTCACCAAGGACAACATCCAGAGTTCCGATATTTGCAATTAGATCCGCGATCATGCTTCCCTCGGCCAGTGCAGGCAATGCACTGATATGAATAAATGAGGGTGACCGCACATGCATACGATACGGACGTCCGGATCCATCACTGATAAAATAAAATCCCAGTTCACCCTTGGGAACTTCGGTAGAAACGTAAATATCACCAACCGGGAATTCTCCTTTATCCTCAAGCAGCCGAATCAGTCCGGTGCCATAGGTTGATGATCCGGCCTCCACCTTACGCTGTCCCTGCAGGGGCATTACAAGATCAGGAGCATCCTCGGAAATGATAGGTCCAGGAGGAAGCTGATCAATACACTGTTGAATGATCCGCGCCGATTGATGAAGTTCTTCCATACGGCACCGATAACGGGCGTAAATGTCACCATCATTACTGAGGGGCACCTCAAAATCAACAAGATCATAGGCATCATAGGGTCGATGCTTTCTAATATCGTAATCAACCCCGGAACCTCGCAGACAGGCGCCAGTAAGACCAAGCTCAAGGGCTTCCGCGGCTGACAAAACCCCGATACCGACAGTGCGCTTCAACCAGATGCGGTTGGTATCTATCAATGTCTCATATTCCCCAATATGGGAGGGGAACTCGGCGACAAACCGCTGAAGAACATCAATAAAGTTTCTGGTTACATCCTGCCTGACCCCACCGATCCGAGGATAGGAGAAGGTCAACCTGGCTCCGCAGAGTTCTTCAAAAAGGTCGAGCATCACCTCCCGCTCACGGAAGCAGTACAGAAAAACCGTCATGGCGCCAATGTCAAGGGCATGGGTTGCCAGCCAGAGCAGATGAGAGGCAATTCTCGACATCTCACAGACAATGGTCCGAATATATTTGGCACGTAGCGGCACTGAAATACCTAACAGCTTTTCGACCGCGACGCAGTAGCCGACGTTGTTGGCCATGGCAGCGATGTAGTCAAGCCTGTCAGTCAAAATCAGCGACTGGGCATAGGTTCGATT
>JALVAI010000128.1 GCA_027011235.1 Desulfobulbaceae bacterium | reverse complement strand
TCTGGGGTCAATTGGGTAATGGAGTAACTATCAACAGTACCACACCACTGCGGGTTGATTCCAATCCTGACTGGGCAGCCGTGGTTGCAAGGAGTGGCCACAACCTGGCCATCAAATCCGATGGCACCCTCTGGGGATGGGGACGCAACCATGATGGCTCCCTTGGGATCGGCAATAAAAACGATACTGACTCCCATGTTCAGGAAGCGACCGGATTAACATGGACGACCATGGCTGCGGGCGTTAACCATACTGTAGCTATCACTACCGATGGCAATCTTTATACGTGGGGGTCTAATTCACACGGCCAGCTGGGAAATGGCACCAACACCGACAGTGATACTCCGGTACAGATTGGAACCGGAACAACCTGGTCAAGTGTTGCCGCCGGCCTTCATCACACCCTGGCCACCACCACCGACGGCAAACTCTATGCCTGGGGTGAGAATTCTTCCGGTCAATTAGGCGATGGAAGCACAACCGACAGCAGTAGTCCTGTGCAGATAGAAGCTGGAATACACTGGTCACGGGTTGCGGCAGGTTCCGACCATAGCCTGGCTGTCACAACCGATGGCAAACTCTACGCCTGGGGATATAATGGTGCGGGAGAATTGGGTGATGGCACCAACAGCAATCGCAATACCCCGGTACAGATTGGATCTGGAACGAACTGGGCAGACGTTGCTGCTGGCGAGTTCTTTAGCCTTGCCATTACCCATGACGAAGAACTCTACGCCTGGGGATGGAATAACAGGGGTCAGTTGGGTGACGGTACAAATACCAGCCGCAACACCCCTGTCCAGATTGCCCCCTTGATCCACTGGCGAACAGTAACAGCTGGTTTTTATCATACGCTGGCTATCACCACCGATGGCAAACTCTACGCCTGGGGATATAATGGCGCCGGTGCCCTGGGAAATGGCACATACAGCGACAGCAATACCCCTGTACAAATCAACGCCTCTTTCACCTGGGAAAACATTGCCGCCGGCACGTCGCATTCCTTAGCTATTACAACCAACGGTAGCTTGTACGCCTGGGGAGACAATGGGGGCGGAGAATTCGGAAATGGTGCAACCTGGGCAGAATCACCTGTTTTTATCATGAACGGCATGGTGCCTGGTCATGATTTCCCCTGGATCCTGTTTATTCCCGCAACTTTGGGTGGAAACGGAAGATAAAACAGATTTACCAAACCAAACGGGTTGGTTTCCTGCGGCGGGAAGCAGGAGTCTCTACGCGTTTTTTCTCGTCACAACAGCCGTATTGGTGTTAATCCTCTGTCTTGGTCAAGGCGTCTGCAATGGAGAGCGCATAGGGATGATGTTTGCGCAAAAAGACGGGCATGGTGTTTCTCTCCTGTCTTGCGGCATCCATGGATGGATAGGTGCCATAAAACACAAACAATGTCGGCGGATTAGTTTTTTTTCGCAGGATATGCAGTTTATCGATTACGGAAAAATAATCATCACGGACTAATAATTTTTTTATGTTTTCTTCAGCGCCTCTGGAGCTCAACATCATGAGCTGGATGGTATACTGTCCCCGGTATGCTCCGGCCAGCCATTTCGCACTCGCCCGCAGACGATCTTGTAACAACCTGTCACTATCCCGGACCGCTACCTTCATCGCAGGCGGAGCCACCTTCCTTTTCACAACATCCTGATGCACATGGATAATATTCTTATTTTCCTGAGCCGCAGCCGGTCGCTTTGCCACAGACTGTTTGTCAGCAACCGCCGTATCCTTGTGAACAGTTTCCGGAGATTCAGGGATCGGTGATACCGGTTTAACGGCCGGCACGGTTTCAACCGCCGGAACAGGAGGAACAGGAACGGTTTCGGAAACAATCGGCTCCTCCTTTATCCGATCTTTTATTGGTCCTGTCTGTTCAGAACGGGAAGCAAGGAAAAAAACAACTCCAAGAACCAGAAACATGGCGCCGCAGACAGCAACAAGCCTTTTCCTACCCTTGCTCATTGAAAAAATGGTCGACAGGATTTTTTTGCCTTTCAGCTCTTTGACCTCCTGCCGATCGGCATCAACATGATCAAGAAGGACCAGAAATGATTTATCACTGCAGGATTTCTGCAAGGCCTCTTCGGCGAGAATATTCGTCATCCTCGGATTACCGGCCGCCGATGTATATATTTTCTCTATGGCCGCTTCTGTAAAAATCTCCTTATGCTCCCGGCTGTCAAGACCTGCCGCCAACAGCCGATAAACCAGATAACGTCCGGTTTCCTCCCTGGTCAAGGGTTCCAGGGAATACCCGTGTTCAACATCAACTCCTGCACAGTAGACGGTGAGTTGTTTCAGATTGGCGTCCAGAGCGGGTCGACCGGCAAGGATAATGGTAAGGACCGACAGATCGTCCCTTTCACATGGAAGTCGGAGCAGTCGTTCCAGGGTTGCCAGAAAAATTTTCTCGGCATCATCAATGATGAGTACAACCCGCTGCCCATATTTTTTTCTCCGTTGTAACTGCCGGGCCAACTCGGCAACCAAATCGGTCTGATCGCTCCCGGCCTCCATCCCCAGATCCAGGCAGACAAGCCGTAGAAGGTCATCAAAAGAACCGATTGGATTGTCGATATATATAACTTCAAATTCCTGCGGCAAACGACCGGTCAATACCTTTAACAACAGGGTCTTGCCGCTGCCCTCATTGCCGATAAGTTTGATAAAAACTCTACCATGTTTAATATCATCTTCAAGTTGCGCACAAATATGTTCTCTATCGCCATCGGGGAAAAAAACTTGGGGATCGATTGCCTCACTAAAAGGCGAGGTTTGCAGTTGAAAATGTTCCAGGTACATGAAAATTACCAGACGTAGAAGTAGCAGCCAAACGACCGGACAAGAATAATTCAGTGACATTATACGGGTAACGGCACACCCGAAACCACGTAATAGAATACATAATTATCAAACAGTTGATCTCTTCTGTAAACTTCTTTTTTCAGCTTTTTTATCTTTTCTTCCAGTCCGCATGACCAACAGCCGGCAAAAGAAGGAAAAACAATCCTCCATATCATGAAAAAATATCCGGCTGGCCATGCTGTCATCCTTCCAGCAACCC
>JALVAI010000127.1 GCA_027011235.1 Desulfobulbaceae bacterium | reverse complement strand
TGCTCAAGAAGCGGCAGAAAGGGATCAGGACGTGCCGGTCTGTTCATGGGTACCGTGGCTGGAAAGAATGGTTCATTTTTTTTTACAAAAATTACCCGCAGAGGAAAAGAAAGCGCAATGTTGGCCAGGGACAACCCGCAATTCATTGACAAACTGACTTTTCTTCTCGTGAAAAGAATAACATATGCACAACATATTGTCATGTTGGATGGAGAGAAAAATGAAGGATGTGGGTGAGATTATGCTTAAATGACAGATTTTTCAGCAGGCAAGGGGGGGGGGACTAGGCCGCTGGTTGTCGGCAGAAAGGAGAGAGAAAGGAGAACGGCCGCAGAATGATTGACGATTGATCGTCAGAGAAGGGATGAGGACATCAACAAGAAAGTTGAATATCCCTTGCTCCAGCCTGGGCAGGCCTTGAGGCAAAAGGTTGTTGGATAATCCGGTATGCCTTAACGGTTCAACAAGATATGGAAATCAGCAAGTTACGCCTGAAACATGAATATGATTACAGACCCGGTTTCCTGGGGTGGAGCCGCTTTTTCTCCTTTCCGCCCAGGGCGGCCTGTGAACAGGAACAGCACATGGCGCCCCCGTCCTTGTGGCACATGCCGGAAAGGCCGTGTGGGGTTTTGCGCAACCGGCGGCGGCAGAAGTTGATAAACAGGGCCGTGGTAGTCAGGACAACAAATGTCAGAAAAAAGTAGAGGAAAAAGATGGGAATCAGCCTCCAAAATCATCAAAGTGGATATTTTCCCGCTCCACTCCCAGGTTTTCCAGCATGTCCAGGACCGCCCTGGTCATCATTGGCGGGCCGCACATATAATAGTTGATATCTTCGGGCGCGGGATGGTCTTTGAGGTAATTATCATAGAGGACCTGGTGAATAAAGCCGGTGTGTCCCTGCCAGTTGTCTTCGGGCTGGGGATCGGACAGGGCAAGATGATAGGAGAAGTTGGGAAACTCTCTTGCCAGGGCCTCGAATTCCTCGGCGTAAAAAACCTCCTGTTTGGAGCGGCCGCCATACCAGTATGAGACCTTGCGTTTGGTTTTGCGCCCCTTGAACAGTTCAAAGATATGGCTGCGCATGGGGGCCATGCCGGCGCCGCCGCCGATGTACACCATCTCGGAGTCGGAGTCATCGATGAAAAATTCGCCGAACGGGCCGGAGATGGTGACCGTATCGCCTGGTTTGAGTTTGAAGATATAGGAAGAGGCAATACCGGGCGGCACATCCGGCGGGCTGCCCGGCGGCGGGCTGGCGATGCGGACGTTGAGTTTGATGATGCCCTTTTCTCCCGGATAGTTGGCCATGGAATAGGCGCGGGTCACCGGGACAAAGACATGGGATTCGTACTGGAACATCTTGAAATGGGTCCAGTCGGAGTAGAACCGCTCGTCAATGTCAAAATCGCGGTAGGCAAGGGAATGGGGCGGCACCTCGACCTGGATATATCCGCCGGCCTTGAAATCCACTTCCTCGCCGGGCGGCAGTTCGAGGACCAGTTCCTTGATAAAGGTGGCCACGTTGTTGTTGGACAGGACCTTGCACTGCCATTTTCTGGTTTCCAGCATCTCCGGCGGCAGGGAGATCTCCATATCATGCTTGACCTGGACCTGACAGGCAAGACGCACTCCGCTGTTGGCCTCCCGCAGGCTGACATGGGAGCGTTCCGTGGGCAGGATGGTTCCGCCGCCCTTGTGCACAGTGACCTTGCACTGGCCGCAACTGCCGCCGCCGCCGCAGGCAGAGGGCAGAAGAATGTCCTGCTCGGCCAGGGTGGTGAGCAGCTTGCCGCCGCTTTCAACAGTCAGGGTTTTATCCTCGTTGATACGGATGTTCACGGATCCGCCGGGCAATACCAGCTTGCGGGTCACGGTGATCAGGGTCACCATGATAAGCTGGATGATCAGAAAACAGATGACCCCGACATAGATTTCGTTCATACCTTGTTACTCCACTTCTTCAATCAACTTCGTATATTCGCAAAAATGGTCCGGTTCATCCCAGTTTCAAACCGCCAAGGCCCATGAAGGCCAGGGCCATCAGGCCGGCGGTGATAAAGGTCAGTCCCAGTCCCCGCAGTCCGGCCGGAGGATTTGAGTATTCAAGTTTTTCCCGGATGCCGGCCAGGGCAACCACGGCCAGGAGAAAACCGCCGCCGGACCCGATACCGTAGGCCACACTTTCACCAAAGGTATAATCACGTTCGACCATAAAGAGTGTTGCCCCGAAGATGGCACAGTTAACGGTCAACAGGGGCAGGAAAATACCGAGCGTGTTGTAGAGTCCGGGCATGAACCTGTCCATCACCATTTCCATGATCTGGACTACGGCGGCAATAACGCCGATATAAATCAGGAAGCCAAGAAAGGTGAGGTCGATATCCGGCTGCCCGGCCCAGGCCAGGGCACCGGGCTTGAGCAGGTCATTGAGAATGAAATTATTGATCGGCACTGTAATCGTGGTCAGTGTCAGGACGGCGATTCCGAGACCGGCTGCGGTTTTTACCTTTTTCGAGATGGCCAGAAAGGTGCACATCCCCAGGAAAAAGGCAAGGGGCAGGTTTTCAATAAAGAGCGAGGTGAGGATAATGTCGAGATAATGACCCATCAGTCGTTCTCCTGTTGCTCAGGGTCCACCGTGCGCATCAACCAGATGAGCAGGGCGATGAGGAAAAAGGCGCTGGCCGGAAGCAGCAGCAGGCCGTTGCGGACATACCAGCCGCCGTTTGACGTCAGTTTGAGGATTTCGATCCCGAACAGGGAGCCGGAACCAAACAGCTCTCGGATAAAGGCGACCGTCATCAGGATAAAGCCATAGCCAAGGCCATTACCCAGGCCGTCGATAAAGCTGGCCTTGGGCGGATTGTTCATGGCAAACCCTTCTGCCCTGCCCATGACGATGCAGTTGGTGATGATAAGGCCTACGTAGATGGACAACTGTTTGGAAAGATCAAATAAAAAGGCCTTGAGGATTTGATCGACCAGGATGACCATGGTGGCAATGACCATGATCTGGATGCCGATGCGCACCGAGCTGGGGATATGGTGGCGCACCAGGCTGATGACAAAGCTGGAGCAGGCAA
>JALVAI010000126.1 GCA_027011235.1 Desulfobulbaceae bacterium | reverse complement strand
CTGATCTGCAGTTGAAACTGGACAATATAGATAAAATCCTCAAAACCAATACCCTGCCGGACGATGTAAAGGTAAAGCAAGTCCGCAATATCCTTGATGACTGATTGCATGAGCGGGGGCAAAACATCCGGGCATGCACTACCGGGATTTCTTGAAATCATAGCCCGGCTGCGGGCAGAAGACGGATGCCCCTGGGACAGGAAACAGACGCCGGCCTCGATAAAAAAATATCTGCTTGAAGAAACAGCCGAACTGGCAGAGGCCATCGATGAAGGGGACCCGACCCATATCTGCGAAGAAATCGGCGATATGTTGTATATTCTGGCCATGCTCTGCCAAATGTTTCGGGAAAAGGATGAATTTGATCTTGACCAGGCGCTCTCGACAATTTCCGAAAAGATGATTCGGAGGCATCCCCATGTCTTTGCCGGCATGCCGACCGGTGACGACAATGAGTTAAAACAACAATGGGAGGCTATCAAGCGGCAGGAACAGCGCCAATAAACAACGCGGTAGTTCCAATTTATTACGACACCATCAAAATTCAATTCCCTTCCCGGCCTTAATACCCCTGGCGTATGGATGTTTGATTTCACGCATCTCGGTCACCAGGTCGGCTGCATCTATCAGGCCAGGGCTTGCATTGCGACCGGTAACGACCACATGCATCTCCTTTGGCCGCCGGGCCAGGCCGGTCAGCAATTCCTCTTCGCTGATCATTTTATAGGTAATCAGATAGGTAAGTTCATCCAGGATAACCAGTTGGTGACGATTTTGGCGCAGGAGATCGCAGGTAAACTGCCAGGCCTTGCGGGCCTTGGCGATATCCTTGTTCAAGTCGTCGGATTTCCAGGTAAATCCCCGGCCCATGACATAAAAATCAAGCTGGCCGGAAAAACGTTTTGCCGCCTCCAGCTCTCCACACTTCCAGCTTCCCTTGATAAACTGAATAACGGCCACCCGCATGCCGTGGCCAAGGGCCCGGAAGGCCTGGCCCAGAGCTGCCGTGGTCTTGCCCTTGCCGTTACCGGTGAAAACCAGCAATAACCCGTTATTCTCCGCCGCACTCTTCTCTTTCATCGTCTGCTCCTGCTGGTAATGGCGGCCGGGGACTGCGGCAACCCTTCCGCGGCTGGTCGGCCATGACAACGGACATATTCATACAGGGCAATGGAAGCGGCGATACTGACATTGAGACTCTGCACATGGCCCCACTGGGCAATGGAGAGGGACTGAATGCCGGGATAATCCGTCCGGTCAAAGCTGAGGCCAAACTCCTCGTGGCCAAAGACAAAGGCTGATTTTTCCGGCAACCGCCCCTTGCCGAGCAGCTGCCGCTGGCCCGGTTCAAAGGTTATACAGGTATAGCCGCGCCCTACGAGTTGCTCAAAACAGGCGGCAAAGGTTTCATGGTGGAAAAAGGGCAGCCAACGCACCGATCCCTTGGCCGGATCGGGATCAAAATAGGCGATATTGATCAGGTGAATTTCCCGGATACTGAAGGCCTCGGCGGTCCTGAAAATCTTGCCGATATTGAAATCCGGTTTCAATCCGTCAAGGACAACAATGCAGGAATGGATACCAGGGACGGCATCCACCCGGTTTCTGCGGGCGGCCTTGATAAAGCGGGCCTCCATATCAAGTCGGCGATTATATCTGCGACGCATGGTTTCACTTGCAAAGAGAGGACTTTTCTGACACATTATGGACACAAAAAACTAGACGTGTACTACCATAAATGGATCACTTTCCACCAGACGATTTTTTGTGATCATCTGTGTCCATACCCAGCCCAGGAGCAACCCCTTGTCCGAGACCACCAGCGAATGCTGCGCCCTGTGCGGCCAGCAAAAGAAACTGCATTCCACCGGTAACAGAAAACTCTGCTCGACCTGCAGGGCCATTTTCGGTCATGTGAAAAACCATCCGGAAGAGATCAAAAAGGTGTGGTGCGAGCTGTATGACGAGCCCATTCTGCCCCGGGCCAACAATGGACACCCGATTAAGGATGAAGGTGAACTGCCCAATGTTCTGGACGGTAAACGATACCGGACCGTCGACCGGGAGAACAACAAGTGGTACCTGTCGGTAAGCGAGGTTGATGGCAGGCCGGTTGAGGTCTTTGCCTCAACCGCCTTTGACCGTGACAATGAACTGCAGTCGCGCATCTCCAACCTGACAACCATCACCCGCCTGATCTCGCTCATGCTCCGCCATATATTCATGGGGGAACGATTGACCTTTGAAAAATGCCTGAAACAGATCAAACGCAGTTCCCGTCAGCGGGACGATCTGCCGGACATGTTGTACGGGGTCCTCAGCAGGTATACGGAGAACAGGAAATACGCAGACAAAGATGGGGCACAAACGACATCATAAAACCTCAACGGCAGGATGCTATTTTTGCCCGGAACCCTTCTCAAACAGTTGCAGATACTCCCCATACCCCTCTTTTTGCATTTTTTCCTTTGGGATAAAACGTAGAGCGGCCGAATTAATACAATAACGTAAACCCGTAGGGGCCGGGCCGTCATCAAAAACATGCCCGAGATGCGCGTCCCCGTGCCTGCTGCGGACCTCGGTGCGGACCATAAACAGACTCTTATCTTTTTTTTCAACAATATTTTCTTTGGCAATCGGCCTGGTAAAACTGGGCCAGCCGGTTCCGGACTTGAACTTGTCTGTCGAGGAAAAAAGCGGTTCACCGGAGACAATATCCACATAAATTCCTTCAGCGCTATTATTCCAGTAGGGATTATCAAAGGGTGGCTCGGTCCCATTTTCCTGGGTTACCTCCCACTGCAGCGGTGTAAGCCTTTTTTTCAACTCGGCATCACCTGGCCGCTCGTACTGATGCGGAGAGGGAACCTCCCGGTCCTTCCAGGTTTTTTTCTGGAAGTCGGCCCGCCCGGAACCCAGCTTATACATGGAATAGTGCATGACATGTTTTTTATAGTAATCCTGGTGATACTCCTCGGCCCGATAAAAGGGAGCAGCGGGCAGAATAGCTGTAATCACCGGTTTATCAAAGATGCCGGAATCATCCAGGGCCTGTTTCGAGGCCTCGGCAAGCCTTTTCTGCTCCTCATCAAGGTAA
>JALVAI010000125.1 GCA_027011235.1 Desulfobulbaceae bacterium | reverse complement strand
TTGATATTTCCACCTTTCGCGCCGGCGCCGTCACCATTGAACAGGAACTGGACAAACGCGATCTTACCATCAACGCTCTTGGGCTTTGTCTTGATTTTCTGGTCCATGGGGCCGGTTGTGACGATTCAGCGGAATTGGCGGTCATTGATCCCCTGGGTGGCGTCCGTGACCTTGATAACGGGATGATCCGCCTCTGTTCGACCCGGGCCGTTATCGACGATCCCCTGCGTCTGTTACGGGTATTTCGCTTTGCCGCCACCCTTGGTTTTACAGTTGCCGGGGAAACATTGACCGTTGTGGCGCAACATAAAAACCGGATCGAATCGATTGCGCCGGAGCGTATTGCCCATGAACTGGACCTGATCATGGAGAGCGGGCGGGCCGGCACCGCCTTTGCCCTGATGGCGGACACAGGACTTCTCTTTGTCATCATGCCGGAGCTTCTCCCTGGCAGGGGCATGGAACAGCCGGCAAGCCATCATCTTGATGTCTTTGATCATCTGCTGGAAACCCTGAATCAGGCGGAGCGGATTCAGCAACACCCGGAACGATTTTTTCCCGATCACGCCCCTGTTATGATGTCCTGGCTTGACCGGGATCGGAACCGGCGTCTGCTCCTCTGGGCCGCTCTTCTCCATGATGTGGGAAAGCCTGCGACCTATGGAATCAATACCGACAAGGGGGGGCGTATTACCTTTTATAACCATGATCAGGAAGGTGTTTCCCTGTTTTCCTCCTTTGCCGGGCGGCTGCGCTGGGCAGGGGCGGATACCCGGGGCGTGTCCCTGTTGATCGGCACCCACATGCGTCCTTTTTTTCTGGCCAATGATCAGCGCCGGGCCGGAGTGAGCCTGAAGGCCTGCCTTCGGTTGCTGCGCAAGGTGGGCGATGATCTGCCCGGTCTATTCATGCTGGCCATGGCTGATGCCTTGGCGGGTAAGGGTGAGGGGAGCCCCGAGCAGATGGAACAGGAGCTGGCCGCGCTTTTTGGACATTTGTACCGGATCTGGCAAGAGCATGTCGTGCCCGTGCAAAAGGCAAAACCGCTTCTCACCGGCCATGACCTGATCGATAAACTCGGTCTTACGCCAGGCCCCCGATTTAAAGATATTCTGGCCCGGGTGGAAGAGGCGCAGATGGAACAGAGAATATCGACCCATGACCAGGCCCTGGCCCTGGCCGCCGAGTACAGCGTTAGTGGCGGAAATAAAATCTGAATATACAAAAGTATACCGAATGGAATAGCGATGCGGAAAGTGCAGGATTATTACTTTGCCAAGGCAAAAAAGGACAAATACCCCGCCCGTTCGGTGTACAAGCTGGAGGAGGCGCAGGAGAAATACCGTTTTATCCGCAAGGGAAAACGGGTGCTGGATCTTGGTTGCCATCCGGGGAGCTGGAGTTTATATGCATCTTCGGTGCTTGGCCCAAAGGGTATTGTTGTTGGTGTTGACCTGCAGGAGACGGAACTTGCGGGTCAAAAAGGCGGTGCCGAAATTAACCTGCTCTGTTATGATGTCTATTCCGATGAACTGGTCCGGGCCATACAGCGGCGGTGGCCGGGATTTCATGTGGTGCTAAGCGATATGGCACCCCGGACAACAGGCAGCCGTTATGCCGATCACCAGCAATCCCTGCGCCTGGCCCGCCGGGTCCTGGAACTGACCCGGATTTTCCTCCATCCCGGCGGCAGCCTCTATGTCAAGGTATTCCAGGGGGAGGACTTTCCGGAGTTCACCTCTGAGTGTAAACCGCTGTTTGAGCATGTCAAGGTTGTCAAGCCGGCGAGCTCGCGCCGAGAGAGTAGAGAGGTCTTTGTCCTTGGCCGCGGGTATCGGCCTTCATCGAAAAAGAACAGAAAATAGGCAGCCGTTTTCCCGGTCTGCCGAATGACGAGTTATTCAAGCAAGGAGTTTTCCAGTGTCAGGACATTCAAAATGGAGCACCATTAAACGGAAAAAGGGTGCCAATGATGCCAAGAGGGGCAAGATATTTACCAAGCTGATCAAGGAGATCACCATCGCCGCCCGCATGGGCGGTGGCGATCCCTCCGGCAATCCCAGGCTCCGGAGCGCTATTATCGCCGCCAAATCGGAGAACATGCCCAAGGACAATATTGCCCGGGCCATTAAAAAGGGGACCGGCGACCTGGACGGCGCGGTCTACGAGGAGATCCTGTATGAGGGCTACGGTCCCGGCGGTGTGGCCGTGCTGGTGGAGACCATGACCGATAATAAAAATCGGACCGTTGCCGATATCCGCCATTTTTTTGCCAAGAGCGGCGGCAACCTCGGAGAGTCCGGATGCGTGGCCTGGATGTTTGACAAGAAAGGCTCGATCATGGTCGACCGGGAGGGTGTAGACGAGGACGAGTTGATGGAGGTGGCCCTTGAGGCCGGGGCCGAGGATGTGCTCGAGGAGGAGACCACATTTCAGATTTTGACCGCGGTCGATGATTTTGCCGAGGTGGTTGAGGCCCTTGAGAAAAACGGCATCACCTGTGCTGAGGCCGGCATCTCCATGATTCCCAAGAATACCGTTGAGGTGACAGAAGAAAAAACCGCCCGTTCCCTGCTGAAACTGCTTGATAATCTTGAGGACAACGATGATGTCCAGAAGGTACACGCAAATTTTGATATTGCCGATGACCTGATGGAGAACCTGTCATAGGCGATGAGAATCATCGGTATTGATCCCGGATCCCGGGTCACCGGGTACGGCATCATAGACTGCCGGGGCAGGGACATAGGGTTTATTACCTGCGGCGCAATTCGCCTGTCGGCGGAGACGGATTTTTCCCGGAGATTGCTGTTGATCTTTGCAGGACTGTCCGAGGTCATGGAGCGGTATCGCCCGGAGGTGGCGGCTGTGGAAGACCTGTTTGTGGCCCATAATGTCCGTTCGGCCCTGAAACTGGGGCAGGCAAGGGGCGCGGCCGTGGTTGCCGCCTGCAGACAGGATCTGCCGGTTTTTGATTATACACCGAGAAAGATAAAGGAGAGCGTGGCCGGCTATGGCAATGCCGAGAAATCACAGGTCCAGGAGATGGTACGGGTTCTGCTGGAGCTCAGCGGTCTGCCCAGTTCCGATGCCGCAGATGCCC
>JALVAI010000124.1 GCA_027011235.1 Desulfobulbaceae bacterium | reverse complement strand
CCGATACCCAGGGCGGCCTTGTTTCCCTGCGCGCACAAACCGGTCCGGATGGTGAGGTATCCGCCCGTTACGGCGGCTGGCTGAGTGACAGGACATCATATCGGGTGTATGGAAAATTTTTTGACAGAGAAAGCTTTGAAAATTCCGCCGGTGACGATGCCAATGATCAATGGCATCAGGGCCGGGGAGGATTTCGGATGGATATGAATGTCTCGGCGACCAGCAAGGTAACACTGCAGGGCGACATCTATGACGGCAAGTCCGGTGAATCCATCAAATACGTCAAACCCACCTTTCCATTTTTTACCCGTACCTCCACCGATGCGCCCGTTGCCGGCGGCAACCTGTTGGGGCGCTGGAACCGTATCTTTTCCAAACAGTCGGAAATCACCCTGCAGGCCTATTATGATCATATCGAACGTGATGAGTTTTTTGTCGATGAGACCCTTGATACCGTAGATGTCGATTTTCAACACCGACTGGACGTGGTGGACAGCCTTGAAATCCTCTATGGTCTGGGCTATCGCTATACAAGAAGTGATACCGCAGGCAAAGAGGCCATTGCCGGTATTTATTCCTATGCCATGAATCCGCGTATCAGCAGAAACAATCTTTTTTCCGGTTTTCTGCAGGGACGGCTCGGTTTTGCCGGTGATAAGGGTGAGCTGACCCTGGGAACAAAAGTGGAGCATAATGATTATACGGGATTTGAGTGGCAGCCGAGCGCCAGGGTTCTGTGGAGTATTAATTCCAATCATTCTCTGTGGGCGGCGGTTTCCCGGTCCGTCCGAACGCCTTCCCGGCTTGAGCGAGACGCCAACGTGAATATAGGACTCATGGTGCCGCCGCAAAACGGGTTGATGACCTATGTCAGGCTCTTCGGAAATGACAACCTGGGTTCGGAAAAGGTGTACTCTTATGAAACCGGGTACCGGGGCAAGATGTCGGACAGCGTATTTGTGGATGTCAGTCTCTATTACAATAAATACAACGATCTTATCGCCGGGATTCCCAGTGGGGCGCCTTTTCCCGAAATTTCAGCGGGCTGGCCGAGGCTGGTTCTGCCTGTCCGGGTTGAAGAGGCACGAGATGCCGAAACCTATGGAGCGGAGCTCAGTTGCAGCTGGAATCCGGTCAACTGGTGGCGGCTGACCGGTGGCTATACCTGGTTTCATTTCAATACCCTTGACATCGGGAGCTCTCTTGAGGCAAGACAGGGATTTGAAGAAGATGAAAATGCACATCATCTCTTTTCCCTGGTTTCCTATCTGGATCTCCCCCATAACTTTGAGGTGAATACAAGTTTGTATGTTGTCAGCGCCCTTGACCGGTTGAATATCAGAGCACATGTCCGTCTTGATCTCAATTTCAGCTATCATCCAACGGAAGAGGTAACCCTTGCCGCCGGCGTCAAGAACCTGTTTGATGACTCCCATCAGGAATTTGACAATACCATGGATGGTATTCAGGCCAGTGAGATTCCGCGGGCCCTGTATGCTCAACTGACGATGTCGTTTTAGTTGCCTGGTTTTTTCAGGACGCGAAGAATGCATAAGCTGATTGTCATTATCAGTCTTTCTCTTCTCCTGCAGGTCGTCGCCACACCTGCGCGTGCAGAAGCGGTGCCAGCCGGAGCCCTGGAAATAGAGGCCGCTTTTCTGGTGAAATTTACCTCCTATGTCAAATGGCCTGCCGGGACCTTTTCCCGTCCGGACGCACCGGTTGTCATTGGAATCTTTGGACGTGATCCTTTCGGGTCCGTCATAAATTCCATTGCCCGGTCTTATACGACAAACGAGAGGCATGTGGAGATCAGGCGCTGTACAGAGCTTGTCCAGCTTCCCGCTTGTAATATTGTTTTTGTTGCTCCATCGGCAATGGGGCGGTTGGAAGAAGTTGTAACCAATGTGGCGGCCCTGCCCATTCTCCTGGTCGGTGATTCACCCGGGTTCCTTGACAGGGGAGGGATGATAAATTTTGTTATGGTCGCTAACAAGATACGCTTTGATATCAGCCGGAAAAACTGTGCAAAGGCGGGCCTTGAGATCAGTTCCAAACTGCTCAAGGTGGCGCATGCCTTGCGCTGAGAGGTAAACCACGGCTTAACCAGGATCGGAGTAAGCAGTTGTGACTACATTTCGTGATCTGTCCATACATACCAAGTTGACAATTATCATTGTCATCAGTTGCCTGCTTGTCTCCCTGATGGCTTCCTCATTTTTTATCATTTCAGAACTGGTGTCCGTGCGCAGATCGGTGCTTGAAGACCTGTCAGGATTGGGCCGGATGCTGGCAATCAATATCCAGGCACCTCTTGAATTCATGGACCCGGAAACCGCCGGGGAAGTGCTTGCCTCGTTGAGCGCCAGACCCCATATCCTGCAGGCCGGTGTCTATACGAGGGAAGGAGGGTTGTTTGCCCGATATCAGGCACCAGCGGCCGCAAAGAATCAGGGTGAAGCTCTGGCAACAAAGATAAGGGAAAACACCCTGCATCTTGGCGTAAAGAGTTATTATCTGGATCTTCATGAAATCGATCTCACCGTTCCCATCGGAACACAGGACAAGCTCCTTGGCACAATAGTCCTGCAGTCAGACACCCATGCGTTCCAGGCCATTATTTTTCGCCTTTTTTGGGTGGTCATCGGTATCCTGATTGCGACGCTGCTCCTGGCCCTGTTTCTGTCCCGGGTCCTCAGTAAATATATCTCGCAACCGGTTCTCGCCCTGGCCGATATCATGGGCCATATCTGCAGGAAAGAGGATTATTCCATTCGGGCTGAAAAGACCTCGGACGATGAACTTGGCATGCTGGTTGTCGGGGTCAATTCCATGTTGGACTCCATAGAGAAACGAGATGCCCAGTTGCTGGAGGCCAAGCAGGAGGCGGAAAATGCCAACAGGGCAAAATCGAGGTTTCTCGCCCAGATGAGCCATGAAATACGGACGCCGATGAACGGGGTCCTTGGTATTGCCTCTCTGCTGTTGAAAACCGACCTTGATGAGAAACAACGGGAATTTACCCGGACAATTGTTCGCTCTGGTAAGTCTCTGCTTAATTTGATCAATGATATCCTCGATTTTTCAAAGATCGAGGCGGGAAAA
>JALVAI010000123.1 GCA_027011235.1 Desulfobulbaceae bacterium | reverse complement strand
TATTCCAGGCAATGATCATAACTTGTACAATTATACCTCCGCACGCCTTCGTCAAGGTAAAGCGGCTGATTATTTGTTTCCGAAAAAACCAGCATAGCTGGACCATAATTTACCGTCCCAGCCAAACAAATGATGAAAATAGTCCAAAAGGACACAGCCACGTGGACTATTTTCGAATAAACATAAAAAAAACCCCGGCAGGAAAAGGAGGGGAGGAACCTGCCGGGGAAAAGGAAGAAATGTTACAACAAAATGCCAACGTAACCCAGCAGATTGTACTTTTCTGCCATCCGCTTGTAGTTGCCATTTGCTTCTATTATAGCCAAGACCATGCCATATGTGAAATTTATTTTAAAAAAACTTATCACACTGAAAAACCGCCACTTTAATACCATTACCTTTTTTCATTGATGGACGAGAAAAAC
The DNA here is from genome assembly GCA_027011235.1 of Desulfobulbaceae bacterium. Taxonomy (GTDB): domain Bacteria; phylum Desulfobacterota; class Desulfobulbia; order Desulfobulbales; family Desulfobulbaceae; genus DRLX01. The sequence continues at coordinate 10,225 of JALVAI010000123.1, read as the reverse complement.
AAGACCGTAAAAAAAATACCCGCCATGGTCCAGTTCCTGGGTAATTTTTACCCAGAAATGGCAGCGAATTGACCAGGGGCTATTTTCTTGCATTGGCCAGGGTCTTGTGTCAACATGAAAGCTCCTTGAGTCAAGCGGTTGGGCATGATATATTTTTCGTGCCCGCGCTAAAAAAATCCCAACGAACACGTAGATACAACAACAGTTTTCCAAGGAGAGACCCCATGGACGACAAAATGGCCCAGGAACTGATCAAAGTGGTCCAACATCCCGAAGATTCCCCGTACAGTGAGGCCTTTGAACGAGCATTTGAGCTGACCAGGACCTATGCCGGCTCGGCAGGCGCCCAGGCATCGGCCATTCCGGTGGTCTTTGAAAAAATGTTTGAACTGTTTACCACCGGCAAGGGACAGAGCTGATATGAAAGATTCCACCTCGCCACCGAACAACAGCCTGCTCATCAGGTGCCCGCGTCTTGGCCATGAGATCTATTTTTCCTATTGCCGACAGGAAAACATGGGGTTGCCATGTTTCAAAATTCTCGATTGCTGGTTTGCCTATTTCGATGTTGCCGGCTATCTCCGTCGGGAACTGTCAGAAGAGGAGTGGAAGGAGGTCTTTGAAAATCCCGGTCGGCCAAAAATGATTTCTCTTTTGGAGAGTATTCGGGCGGCTGGGAAACAGCAAACCAGCTGACTGCCGCTGATTATTGCAGCGTATCCTTTATTGACGCTTCAACTCCAGGCCACAGGCAGCCGCGCCAAGGAGAGCGGTTTTTGGGTTGAGGATGATATAAACGGGAATATCGGAAAGCATTTCCCGGTACACGCCCCGGACAAAAATATCCATAAAACGGTCCTTCACACAAACCGACAGCATGCGTGGACAGAGGCCGCCGCCAATATAGATACCGCCTGTGGCCAGGACATCAAGGGCAAGGTTTGCCGCCTCTGCCGCCAGTATTTCCCAGAAAAGAGCAACGGTACGCAAGGAAATATGGCTGCTGTTCCCGGCCTGAAGAGCTGTCAGCGCCGTCTGGACAATTATTGGTGTCCGCTCATCAGGTGCTGTGGACGTTACAGCGGGATCTTCAGCATCCAAAGAAGAGGTAAAAAAGTCATGGATGTTGACCAGACCGATCCCGGAACAGACCTTTTCAACGGAAACATGCTCTTCCCGCTGCCAGAGGAAATCAAGCAGGGCAAGCTGCTGCCGGTTGCGGGGCGCAAAATCCACATGCCCGCCCTCCGAGGCAACCGGGAGAAGATGTTTGTTCCTGCGCACAAGAAAGGCCTTTCCCAGGCCTGTTCCGGGTGCAATGACGGCCATATTACCCTTGGGGTCTTTTTTGCCCCCATTAATCTGAAAGAGCTCATCTTCCCCGAGTAAAGGAGCGCCCTTGGCCGTGGCCACCAGATCATTGACGAGAACAATTTCCTCCATCTTCAGCTCCCGGGCGAGCTGACGACCGTCTATGAGCCAATCCAGATTGGTCATTCGCACCCGGTTATCGCGGATCGGGCCAGCCACCCCGAAGCAGGCAAGGGTCGGTTTTTCCCGGCCCTTGCTGAGAAAAGAGGCGACAATATCCGTAATACCGCCAAATTCCCTGTTTTTGTACTTCAGTTCCCGTAACGCTTTTTTCGGAAAGGAAGCGCGCTCAAACAGGGCCAGGTTGGTCTTTGTTGCCCCGATATCCCCGGCAAGAATCAAATCATAGTTGCCCATGATCGGCCTTTGGTGTGATTTTTCCTTCCCGTGGTATCAAGAACCAGTGGTGATCCATTGTCCAGGGGCGGGTCTACTTGCATGAAACCATCCTCCAAATGATCCATGATTATGATTGTCCGTACAATACCGTGATAGATGACAAGGTAAACTATCTGCCAATATCCTGCAAAGTTTTGTCGCCTTTGACTATTTCCACTGTTTATTATGGTCGGGACGGTACAATATGCTCGGTCAAACCGGGTTATCCGGTCCGATCAATCATCTACAATCTGCATAGACGGCTATCCACAAGGAGCGCTTGATGAACACCCTACAGGATGTAATGACCGCCCCGGTGATTACCATTTCTCCAGAGGCACCGATAAGCAGGGCCCTGGAGATTATGGAACGAAAAAAAATCAGCTCCCTGGTGGTGGAAAAAAATCAAAAACCTTTGGGCATTTTCACCGAACGGGCACTTATCCAGCTGCGGGTCCGGGACGATATTGACTACACCCGGCCCATTCACCAGGTCATGAGCAGTCCTCCCTTCACCGCTCCAGTCAACATGGACTACCGGGAGGCGTACCAGTTGCTGCTCAATCACCGCATCCGCCACCTGGTGGTGACCGATTCCCCCGGCAATCTTGTCGGTATTGTCACTGGCACCGATTTTCTCACCCATCTCGGTCTTGAATATTTCATGGAGTTTAAAAGTGTCGGCCAGGTGATGATGCGCGATGTTTTAAGCCTTGCCCCCTCGGCAACCGCTTTTACGGCCATGAAACTGATGCATGACCGCAGAGTCAGCTCGCTGGTGATTGAAGACAACTGCATGCCGGTAGGGATAGTAACCGAAAGAGACCTGTTACGCCTGATACGCTCAAGAACACCATTGCCCAAGGTTCAACTGCAACAGGTCATGAGCCAACCACTGCAGACCGTCTTTTCCGATGTCTCCTGCCACAGGGCCGCAAAGATCCTGCTGGAAAAAGGCCTGCGCCGCTTGGTCGTCATCAATTCCAGTGGCAGGTGTGTCGGTATTATCACGGAAACCGATCTGATCAAGGGTTTACGGACAAGCTACACCGAACACCTGAAAGAGGTCATCAATCATCAGGCCAGACAACTGCAAAGGGCCAGAAAACAGATGCAGGAGGCGGAAATCCTTGACAGCATGCTGCAGTCGGCCGGCGAGATTGCCATTGCCATCATGGACCCGGATTTTCATATCATCCTCCACAACCAGGCAGCCGTCCAATTCTTTGGCGCTGATGTCGATGATCTCACCGGACAAAACGGGGCCATATTCCTCCGCAATGGCGGTATGCTTGCTCCCTTTACCGAGGCCCTGGCCACGGCCAGGGAAAACGGCAAATGTGAATTTGTCCTTGAGCAGTTGCGCGACAGCCAGGTCCATTACCTTGCAACAACCCTGTTCTCCATTTATGACCGACAGAAAAATAATACCGGCTTTGGCCTGATCGCCCTTGATATCACCAACCAGAAGCAGCATGAGCTGTCCCTGCAGGCCGAACGGGATTTCTCCCGCAAAATTATCGATGCCGCCCCTTCCATCATCTGTAGTATTTCCCAGGAGGGCGCCATCCGTTTTATCAACCCTGCCGGAGAAAAACTGACCGGCTATTCCACCGAGGAGTTGCTAGGTAAAAACTGGCAGGATTATTTTCACAGAAGCCAGAGCCCGGATACCGATCAGGACCTGCTGTATGAATTCCAGAAAAAGGATGTCCGCGGCCTGGAGGTTGAACTGAAAACCAGAGACGGAGGCCTGCGTAACATCTCCTGGAGTTCGATCACCCGGTTCGAGGACAAGGGTTCCCCCCGGGAAACGCTTATCCTCGGTAATGATATTACCGGCCTGAAAAAGGCCTTTGGCGAAATAGAGAAGAAAAAACAGGAAATTGAAGAGGCAAACATTGCCCTGCGGGTCATGCTCGACCAGCACACAAAAACTAAAGAAACCATCGAAGAACAGATTTCCGTCCGCTTAAAAACCCTGGTCACGCCCTATCTCGATCTGCTCCGTCAGTCGGCAACAAATGACAAGCAGATGGAAACCATCAATATCATTACCGCTCATATCAACTCCATTGCCGGATCCTTTTCCCCAAAAAGCAAGGAAATCCTCCTTGGCCTCTCTCCCCGGGAATCCCTGATTGCCGACCTGGTACGACAGGGCAAAACAAGCAAGGATATTGCCACTATTATCGGTATTTCCGTTAGGACTGTGGAAACCTATCGCAATAATCTCAGGAAAAAACTTGGTATCAATAACCGGAAAATCTCCCTGCGCACCTATCTTTCGACCCATTTTTCCAAATAAAGCCCCCCTGTTTTGGCCGCCCACATCTGCTGATACCCATTTACAAAATACGGTAATTGGCTACGTATTTTTTATGTATTTTTCCCGCATTGACTTCTTCCCTGTTTTAAGGAAAATTAATGCCCATTCATCAGGGTCTTTCCAGCGCAACTGCAGCAGACGGTGTGCGATGGTCCGTCCCTCAACAGAAAACAATTTGATTACCACCATTGTCCGGCGGCGAGACAGGATATCCCTGCTTCGATAAAAATAGGCGCCAGGCTTTTGTGGTCATCAGGTAGAACATGGGCACAAGGAGAACAAGCATGGCAACACGGAAGAAACAAAACTCCACCCCATCAAATTCACAGCCTGAAAAAACAAAAAAGAGCAAGACAGGAAAAAGCGCCACATCTTCAAAGACAGCCAAACATACCGATAAGTCAGCGGCAAAAAAGGCTAAAACAGTGGCCGCCGATAAAAAAGCAGGCAAAAAGGAAAAAAGGAAAAAGGCGGCAAAAAAAGTGGTCACCAACCCGGAAACAGTGTTGGTGGGTAAAAAGGAGGTCAATCTCAAAGCGCTGTTGAAGGAATACAAGCAGCTGAAAAAAGGGGAGCCCTGCCTCAATAAATATCAGAAAAAGGCGATTCGCCGTTATCACAAGGAAGAGGCGCTGAAACCCTACCAGGCCGAGTTGATCCGCATGCAGAAATGTCTCGAAAACAACAAGCGGCGCATGATCATCCTCTTTGAAGGGCGTGATGCCGCCGGCAAGGGCGGCACCATTCGTCGGGTTACCCGCTATATGAATGAAAAACATTACCGGGTGGTCGCCCTGAGCAAACCGACCGAACACGAAAAAACCCAATGGTTTTTCCAGCGCTACGTGGCCCAGTTTCCCCGCGGCGGCGAGGTCGTAATCTTTGACCGTTCCTGGTACAACCGGGCCGTTGTCGAAAAGGTCTTCGGCTTCTGCACCAACGAAGAGTACAAGAATTTCATGCGCGGGGTCATCGGCTTTGAAAAAGACCTGGTCCGCCAGGGAACAACCCTGGTCAAGTTATACTTTTCCGTCACCAAGGAAGAACAGGCAAAACGATTTGAGCGGCGAAAAACAGACCCGCTCAGGCAATGGAAACTTTCGGAAATCGATGTCCAGGCCCAGGACCGCTGGGACGATTTTACCACCCAGAAATATGAAATGCTGAAAAAAACCCATACCAATATCGCCCCCTGGACCATTATCCGGTCCAACAACAAGCACCTTGCCCGGTTAAACGCGATGCGGGTCATCCTCAATGCCGTTCCCTATGAACGGGGCAATCCAGATCTCAACTTTGTCCCTGATCCCAAGATCGTCATATCCGGGGCCAGGGAAAAAGAACTTATGGATGCCCAACGCATCAAGCTGGGCAGTTTTGTCGGATAGGCGCCTCCTGCCCTTCATAATCACCCGTATCCTCGTATGAAACCGAGAACGCAAACAGCAATAAACCGGAAAAAGGAGTAGCCCATGGCTGGCGGCAACAGTGTACGCAAACAAAAAAACCACAGAAAAACAAAGAAATCCAGACAGGAAACCGAATCCAGCATCCGTCTTCTCGAGGGCAGTCCCCTTAAATATAAAAAGATCAAACCCTCCAGGGAAACACGGCAGCTGTGGATCAAGAAGAGTCATCTCGAGTATGAAATCGAGCTGAAAACACTGCAGATCGAACTGATGAAGCTGCAGAACCACATGAAGGCAACCGGTATGCGGGTGCTGGCAATTTTCGAGGGACGGGACGCCGCCGGCAAAGGCGGGACCATCAAGAGAATCACCGCCTTTCTCAATCCCCGCCTGACCAAGGTCATTGCCCTTTCCAAGCCAAGCGACACGGAAATGACCCAGTGGTATTTTCAGCGATATGTGCCCCACCTGCCGGCCGCCGGAGAACTGGTCCTCTTTGACCGCTCCTGGTACAACCGTGCCATGGTGGAACCGGTGATGAACTTCTGCACCGATGAACAGCACAAGCGCTTTTTAAAGGATGTGTCGCTGTTTGAAGAGATGCTGGTCAAGGACGGCATCAAGCTGTTCAAGTTTTATTTTTCCGTTTCCAAAAATGAACAGGCAAAACGCTTTGCTGCCCGCAAAACCGATCCACTCAAACAGTACAAGCTCTCTCCGGTGGACAACCTGGCCCAGAAACTATGGGACAAGTACAGTGTGAAAAAATTTCAGATGCTCAATGAATCCAACCGCACCCTTTCTCCCTGGACCATTATCCGTTCAGACAACAAAAAGAGCGCCAGAATCAACTGCATGAAATATCTGCTCAGCAACCTGGAATATGAAGACAAGCTGCCGGCAACAGAACTCCGTCCGGACCCGGCTATCGTGATCTCCGGTATTGACGAGATCAAACACATGGAGCGCAATCTCTTTTCGCCCAAGGCCCTGCATGGATAAAGCCTAAGACGGGCTTTGCCCACAGCCCAAGTCTGTTGGAGCGGCTTCAGAGCGAAATTTTCATAGTTACCTGGTAATTCAGTGAACTATTCGCGTATAATCCGCTCCCACCGAAATAAACCTGCAGGTATGACCAGGGCGACCTATCCGCCCGGGCAAAGCCATGGGACCTGCGCAAATACACATTTTTCAAAAGGTGTACCCCTGCTTCCCAGTCTCGCTGGATTAACCTGCTTATCAGGGGAAAGTCATACCATTCGTTCCTGCGACCAGTCGTTATGCTCAAATTCCTTATGGTCCGGCTTGGGCGGCTTTATCTCTTCCATTCGCTGTTTCACCCAGATGAGTACCTTGTCAATTTCCGATGCAAATTCAGCCAGGGCCTTGCCCCGATGGCTGACCCTGGCCTTTTCTTCCATTGATATCTCGGCAAAGGTTTTGCCAAGCTCCGGATAGAAAAAGACCGGATCATACCCAAACCCCGACTCGCCTCGTCTTGAGGTGGTTATTTCACCATCGCAACGTCCCTCCCAGGTCAGGGCAGGGCCACCGGGTGTTGCCAGGGAGAGAACACATTCAAAATGCGCTTTTCTGTTATCCTCGCCCTCAAGCTCCTGCAACAGCTTGTCGCAGTTCTCCCTGTCCGTTGCGTCCTCACCGGCATAGCGGGCCGAATACACGCCCGGCCTGCCGTCAAGCGCGTCGACGACAAGGCCCGAATCATCGGCCAGGCAGGGCAGTCCCAGAACCCGGGCATAATGCAGGGCCTTTTTGTAGGCATTGTCATCAAAGGTCTCGCCATCCTCGACGGCCTCCGGCAGGGGACCATAATCCCGCAGACATTTGATTTGCACAGGGGTATCCTGTAACATATTTTGAATTTCCTTGACCTTGTTTTGATTGCCGGTTGCCAACACAATGATATTATACATATTTTCCTCTCATAAAGACCACGTTTCGGTCCTGTTCTCTGTATGGGTTCAGGCTTTGTTCTTTATTTCATTTTCACGAGCACGGCGAAGCTGTTTGCGTAATTTTTTATCATAACGCTCCTGCTCACTGTAAATACAGCCGCAATAGGGCTGGCGGTAAAGGTCCATGGCTATGGATTGATCAATCCCCTGCTGCCAGCCTTCCCTAAAGTCACGATAGACAAACTGCAGCCCATGCTTTTGGGCCAGCCGGACGCATTTTTCCTTAAGCAGGGTATGATTCTGATACTTTGAATACAAAAGCGTTGTCGAAAAACCATCCATGCCCAATTCAGCAGCCCTTGCCGCCGCCCGCCCAAGACGCATATCATAACAGATGGCACATCGTTTTTCCTCATGATGCACCACCCTGCGCAGGTACTCGGTTAATCCATAATTACGATCAATCTCCAGGGCAAACTTTTTTTTCTCGGCAAAGGCGACAAGCGCGCCTATCCGCCGTTTAAATTCCCGGTACGGATGAATATTGGGATTATAAAAATATCCGGTCACCTCAATGGACTCATCCCGCAGCACTTGCAGTGGATATACGGTGCAAGGCCCGCAGCAGACATGAAGCAGGATCCTCATTTTTTCACCTTGTACTGCCTGGGGTCAATGCCGTAACCGTGAATCTTGTAATTTATGATACGCAGACTGGTATCAAGGTATTTGGCCGCCTTGGTCTGGTTGCCCCGGGTGTGTTTGAGGGCGTCAATGATCATGTCGCGCTCGAAATTCTCCACCGCAACCGCCAGTGACAGATTGCCGCCCGCGTGGATGGAATCGGGACTTTGCAGGGTGGGCGGCAAATGGACGGCGCCGATGGAGTCGGAATCACAGATCAACACCGCCCGTTCCATGCAGTTTTGCAATTCACGGACATTGCCTGGCCAGTGATACTGGGTGAGCAGGTCAATGGCCGAGGTGGAGATGCGCCGAATCTGCTTTTTATTTTCCTTGCAGTACTTTTCCAGAAAATATTCAGCAAGCAGCAGAATATCTGTCCTGCGCTCCCTGAGCGGCGGCAGATAAACCGGAAAAACGTTAAGCCGGTAATAGAGGTCTTCCCTGAAATGCATTTCACTGACCGCGGTTTCCAGGTCCCGGTTTGTTGCCGCCACTAGGCGAATATCCGCCTTGATGGTCTCGGTGCCCCCCAGCCGCTGGAAGGTCCGTTCCTGGATCACATTAAGCAGTTTTATCTGCACAGCCGGACTTATTTCCCCGATCTCGTCAAGAAACAGAGTGCCGCCCCTGGCCTGTTCAAAACGCCCCTTTTTTCTCTCACTGGCGCCGGTAAAAGATCCCTTTTCATGGCCAAACAATTCGCTTTCCAGCAGGGTTTCCGGCAGGGCCGAACAGTTGACGACCACAAAGGGACCATCGGCCCGGTGCGATTTATAATGCAGGGCTTTTGCCACCAGTGTTTTGCCGGTCCCAGATTCTCCCCGCAGCAGCACTGTGGCATTGGAATCGGCCACCCGGTGTATCATTTCAAAGACTTCCTGCATGCGCGAGGACGTGCCGATTATGTCACGAATCCGATTTTTTGAACTCAACTCTCTGCGCAACTGGGAATTTTCTCTGCGCAGGGCCTCCTTTTCCTCGTTTGCCTTCTGCACCCGCTGCACAGTCTGGGAAATCAGGCCGGAAACCACGGTAAGGAAACGCAGGTCCTGTTCCGACTGTACGCCCAGATTATCCTGATAATTGCGGTCAACCGACAGGGCGCCGATACATTGACTGCCCGCCTTGATCGGTACACAGAGAAAGGAGCTTTCCTTTTTGCGTTTGTCGCCCCTGGTCCTGGTCCGATTCAAAAAAAGCGGTTCCTCGCCGATCTGTGGCACCAAAATGGGCTCTCCCGTGGAAACGACCTTGCCGGTAATCCCTTCCCCCACTCTATAACGCCCTCTCCTTCTCGCTTCGGCGCTGATACCATGCGCAACCTCTATCTCCAGCTCCCCGGTCATTGGATTGACAATGGTTATTGTCCCGTTATCCATCTCTTTTTCTTCACTGAGAATCGCGACAATCCTGCCGAGTGAATGTTGCAGGTTGGCGGATGAAGCAAGATTTTTCGTAATCCTGTACAAACAGCTTACGTTTTCTTTTTCAATGTCCGATGTTGACAAGGAGATATTTTTCTCTGTGGTCATAAATCGAATGTGAGGAATTATTGACAGTATCTGTGCGAAATGGTAATACCTTGCGTGCCGGAGGGATGGCCGAGTGGTTTAAGGCGGCGGTCTTGAAAACCGTTGTACGAAAGTACCGTGGGTTCGAATCCTACTCCCTCCGCCATACAACCGAACGCGGAGAGATGACCGAGTTGGCCGATGGTGCTCGCCTGCTAAGCGAGTGTGGGGGTTATACTCCACCGAGGGTTCGAATCCCTCTCTCTCCGCCACCTTTTTTCCTGATTATCAATCTGTCAATACCCCCAGAGCAGACTGCGTTTTACCCACCCTGTTACGCCTTTCCGGTGGTGGACCTTTACCCACCCGTTTTTCTTTTTCAGCGTCTGAAAAACCACTCCATAATGGGCCTTGGCCACGATCCTGTTTCTTGTTCCCGGACCGCTGCGAACATTGATCCGTTTTTTCGATTTTCTGTGGACCTTGACGATCATATGCGGCACCCTGTTGACGACTTTCCGGTTCACCCAGCCTATGGTGCCTTCGAAATCCTGCACCCGTATCCAGTTGCCCTTCCTCTTTAAAACCTTCAAAGGAAATCCTGACCCCAGTTTCCAGAGAACC
>JALVAI010000122.1 GCA_027011235.1 Desulfobulbaceae bacterium | reverse complement strand
CTGATCTGAAACTTCAACTGCTGGATTTCCGGATCAAGGGGAACATGGGAAACCGTATCTTTTGTTGTCGTGCCCGTGTCGGGATGGGCGCGCAGGTCGGCCTCAAGTTTGGCGATCATCTGCCGGGTACGCCGCACTTCAGGATGTTTATCCGTATATTTTGCAAGTAATGAGGCAAGATATTGCTTGAGACGCTGCAAGCGCTCATATTTACTCATCGGTTGATCAGAAGGCCTGCTGCCGGATCCTGCCGGTGGATTACCTGCGGCCAGGGCGTTGCCCAGTCTTTTGCGCAGGGATATCTGTTCCTGGGCCATCACCCGGGTGCGCTCCAGGTCCTGGATGGAATCCTGAATCCCCTGATACTGTTCGTGCAGCGCTGTCAACCGGGCCAGGTTGTCAGCCCGCTGCTCCGGCATCTCGTTATAATGTTGTAATTTAAAATCGCGCATCGCCTGTTCTTTTTTATCAAGAACAGCCTTGGCCATGTTCAGTTCCCCCTGGGTGTACTTGGACGTTTCCGTGGCCCGTTCCTCCCTGTACTTCAGGTTTTCTTCAATGAATTTTGCCGCAAGGGCATTGGTCACCTTGAGCACCTTATCCTGCTGCTTTCCCTGGAAGGTAACGGTAAATGTATCCCCACGCGAAGACGGTGTTACTGAGATATTTTTCCGCATCAGCTCTATCACATCCTCGATAGGTAATTTTTTCCTTGCCTCGGGATAGAGATCAAACTGTTTGATAAATTCCTCAAGGTTGTTTCGGCTCATCACCAGATCGCTGAGGGTGCTGACGGTTTCCCGCAACCGTTGTCCCTCCCGCTCTGGTGCCATACGGCCAGGATTGATCTGCTGCTTTTCATAGCTGAGCAGGGCCGTGCAGTGATACAATTTCGGCATCCTCAGATATATGCCAAGACCAATGGTCAGGGCAGCCAGAACACAGGCCGAGATCAGTCGCCAGCGCTGGGCCAGAAGATCAATATATTTTTTTACCTGTTGACGCTGCTGATTTTCCATGATCTATAAGTATACTTTTGTAGAGAATCCTTATCCATCAATGTTTCCTGCCGGCATGGAAAATAACCCAAGGAACAGCCGTTGAAAACATGTGTAATTGGTGATATCCATGGCTGCCTTGAATCGTTGACCAGTCTGCTCGATATGGTGGTCAACAAGGCGGGCACCTTGGTTTTTCTGGGAGATTATATTGATCGAGGCCCAAAGTCACAACAGGTGATCACCACCCTGCTTCAGCTTAAAAAAACAACCGGCCTACGCCTGATTTTTTTGAAAGGCAATCACGAATTCATGTTCCATAATTATCTCACCGGAGCTGATCGTTCGATATTCCTTCGGGTCGGGGGCCTGCAAACACTGCACAGTTATTCCATTTCCCCGGATCAGGGTGGCGATCTACTCCATTGCCTGCCGTCCGATCACAGATATTTTTTTGAATCTCTGGTCCTCACCCATGAAGACCGACACGGTATTTATGTCCACGCCGGCCTGCAACCGGGTGTACATCTAAGCAGACAGACCCCGGACTGGTGCCTCTGGGTCAGGGACCGGTTTATCCGTTCTTCTTTTGACTTTGGCAAACCCGTGATTTTCGGGCACACTGTCTTTCCAGAACCCCTGGTGGAAAGCAACAAAATCGGCATAGACACTGGGGCGGTGTACGGCGGCAAGCTGACAGCCCTCTTGCTTCCGGACATGGAATTTATCCAGGTCAAGGGTGAAAAACATCATCCTTTTCCCTATTCTCTGTAACATCAGAGTATAACATCAAAAGATAAAACACAAATAATCATTTAGTAAACCAGCATGGCTGGACCATAATATATCATCCCAGCCACAACGAATGCTGAAAATAGTCCCAAAAAACACAGCTGCGCAGGCTATTTTCGGATAAACGCCTGTCCGGAAATGGGGATTTTAATTCAGGATCACGGAATGTGACAACTCATCATACCAGCTATTATACTGATATTTCAATATTATTTTTTAGCAAACAAGCCGGGGCAAGCATACAAGACCCTGGGAGACCAGGCAAAAAGACCATGCATGGGCAGGCATCAGAAAAGTTCGTCCGTGGAAAAGGTCAATACATCGTCCAGACAAAAAGCCCCTGAAAACAGCATGAACAGCCGGTCAACGCCAAGGGCAATACCCGCTGTATCATTCAGTCGGGCAAGATCGCGCAAAAAAGTTTCCGGCATCGCCGCTGCCCGGCCATGCTTCCTCATTACTGCAATTTCTTCGGAGAAGCGCAGCCGCTGCTGGTCTGCATCCACCAGTTCCGAAAACCCGTTGGCCAGCTCTATTCCGCAACAGTAGAGCTCAAAACGCTCGGCCAGGTGCGGGGCATCCGGCTTGGGACGGGCCAGAGAGCCTAACTGTGCCGGATAATCACACAGAAACAGAGGCCGGTCCCAGCCAAGGTGCGGCTCGATCTCCGTCACCAGGATTTCATCAAAGCGGTCCTCGGCAAGGGCGGCTGACGCTGTTGTGTCGGTATAAGACGCAAATGCCTCATCCACGCTCAGGCGCTGCCACGGTGGAGTCAGCTGCACCTCCCTGTTATCCCGCAGGATATTTCCTCCATCTGTGATGCCGGCAAGTGAAGAGCAGGCAAGGGCGAGTTCCACCACGAGCTGTTCGCATTCCCGCATTAAATCCAGATAATCCCAGCCAACATGATACCATTCCAACATGGTGAATTCAGGCGCATGCAGACGGCCCTGCTCCTGCCGACGAAAACAGTGACATATCTGAAAAATGCGGGTTGCGCCGCCGGCAAGAAGACGCTTCATGCACAGTTCGGGCGATGTCTGCAGCCACCAGTTTCCGCTGGCACAGGGAAGAATTTCCGATTCAGGGATAAGAACCGGCAGGCGAATGGGGGTATCGACCTCTATATAGTCCCGTTGCCGGAAAAACAAACGCAGTGACTGAATAAAGTCACTGCGCTGTTTGAGACCCGCGGGTGAGAGCATGCCGGAAGGACCAAGCGTGCTGTTTGATCAATCAGGGAGAATACGCATGACCCGCGTGCTACTCCTTGACCCTGGTTATATAGTCGCCGGTCCTGGTATCTATCTGGATTTTATCCCCTT
>JALVAI010000121.1 GCA_027011235.1 Desulfobulbaceae bacterium | reverse complement strand
GCCCAGGAGAATGGTTGGCCCGACAGTCTCCCGGCTTTGTATTTCAGTCAACGTTTGCCGGTAGGCGGAAAGAGCAGTTATTCGGGATATGATCGCAATCTTGATACAAATCATCTGCGTGAACTCTGGTTTCATCTCACGAACCGCTGCAATCTTGCCTGTCGACACTGTCTGTTTTCTTCGTCACCTGGCGAACAACCGGAAATTGCAACGGAGGAGGTTCTGCACCGCGTGGATGAGGCCTGTGCTTTGGGCTGCCGCGTGTTTGCACTTACCGGGGGAGAGCCGTTTATCCATCCTGGTTTTTCTGAAATTGTTGAAGCAATCCTCGCGCATCCGGAAACTCATGTGGTTGTGCTCACCAACGGGACTTGTCTCTCACAAAATAGAGAAAAAATTATTCGTTGGGGTTCAGACCGCTTTCACTTGCAGATCAGTGTGGATGGGCTGCCCCCCAGACATGATGCCATGCGTGGCGCAGGAGCCTTTGAGAGGTTGCACAATGATGTGCGCGTACTGAAAGAGATCGGGTTTCCGTTTACGGTATCAATGTGTGTGGACGCCGGCAATGTTGATGATATGGCAGGAGTGGTTGAAACTGCGGCCGAGATGGGAGCATCCAACGTACATTATATGTGGTTGTTTATCAAAGGGCGTGCATCGGAAGAGCGCTTCGCACCAGTTGAACGTATCTTTGAATCACTGCGAAAAGCCGACGGCATTGCTCAAAAGCTGGGCATAATTCTGGATAATATCGAAGCATTCAAAACGCAGGTGTTTGCACCGGCAGGAACTATCCATGACGGGACTACCAGTGGCAGGGAATCTGCAGCGATTGGGCCGGACGGTGCTCTTTATCCATCTGCGGCCCTGGTTGGTGTCGACGAATTGGCATCTCCTCTACAAGAATCACTAAAATCAAGCTGGCGAAAAAGCAAGATTTTCAACCGGATCCGTGAAACTTCAGCAGCAGTATTGGATGATCCTCTACGGTTTATTGTTGGCGGGGGCGATATTGACCATAGCTATACTTTTGGCGGGACATTTGTGGGAGACGACCCATATTGGCCTCTTTACCGTAAAATTGTGCTGTGGCTGATTACTCGTGAAGCCAGGCCTGCCCTGGATGACAACCGTCCCGGGCTGCGGCTGAAGATGGGCGATATTTCTAAAAGCTGTGGAGCCCATGGGGCGGTCGCGCTCGTGCATTCCAACTGTCTGCTTTCAACCGCGCAGAGTGACAGCTTCATTTCAGTTAGAGAGTATTATTCTGAAGCCGCCCGTAATACAAAAGAAGATATCCTCAATCCTGTCTGTTACCCGGATAATATGCTTGCCCATATACCCGAAGAGTTACGTTTCCGTGGCTACGGTTGCGGCAGCCCGATTGCTGATGCAGATCTTCGGCCGGGACAAACCGTAGTGGATCTGGGATGCGGCCGTGGAGTGGAATGTTACATAGCAGCACGCCAGGTTGGAAAAACCGGCAGGGTTATCGGTATTGACATGCTGGAGCCAATGCTTGAAATATCCCGTACCGGCGCAAAAGCGGTCGCGGCTAAGCTTGGTTTTAACAATCTTGAGTTCAAAAAAGCCTACCTTGAGAATCTACCATTGGAAGATAACTCAGCCGAAAGAATTGTATCCAACTGCGTGTTGAACCTTTCTTCGCATAAACGCAAGACCTTCAGTGAGATTTTGCGGGTACTCAAGCCGGGTGGGCGGCTCGTGGTCTCAGATGTGGTCTGTGAGGTCGAACCAGATGCCGTAATTCGCAATGATGAAATTCTGCGCGGCGAATGCATTGCAGGCGCGATGACCCATCGTGACTTGATCGGAATTCTGGAAGAGAGCGGATTCTATGGTTTCAGGTTGATAAAGCGTATGCCATATCGTGATATTAGGGGACACCGCTTCTTTTCTATGACCTATGAAGCTTCTAAACCGGAAAAGGATGAACTTGTAACCGTAATTTATCGTGGACCACTGCGGGCGGTTCAATCCGCTGGAGGAGGACAGATACTTTTTGCCGGCATTCCAGCCAGATTGCCGAAAAACGAAGCTGAACGCCTTGAAAAGGAGCTTGTGATACTGGATAGTAACGGGATGGCAGTCAATCAGAAATGGGAAAACAGCTGCTGCTGCACCATCGCATCAGATACCGAGCCTGATGACCAGCCATGTTCGTGCCTGGAAGAGTCCACGTCAAATCCATTACCAGTTGTCACCACCGGCAAGGAGATGAGTGACTGTATGGTATGTGGGGCTGCTCTCATATATCTGACACAAGAGCGGGAACAGGAGTGCCATTATTGTGGAATAACCAGTTATGCCAATGCCATTTGCAAAAATGGACATTTTGTGTGTGATACCTGTCACTCTGCAGAAGCACTGGCGTTGATAGAACATTTCTGCCAGAGTGTAGACACAACTGATATGCTCGAGATGATGCAAGAAATACGGACTCATCCCTCCATACCAATTCACGGACCGGAGCACCATGCGCTTGTACCCGGGATAATCCTGGCAACCTTTCGCAACTTGGGCGGCAACGTTTCTGACGAAATGCTTGCAACGGGAATACGCCGAAGCAGCCAGGTGGCGGGCGGATCTTGTGCATTTTCCGGTATCTGTGGGGCAGCTGCAGGTGTTGGGGTGGCTTTTAGCCTGATTTTGGATGCCAACCCATTTAAACAGCAGGAGAGACAGACCGTGATGCATGTGGTCAACCGTATATCACAGAAGATCGCGGAAAATAAAGCCGCCCGTTGTTGTCAGCGGGAGAGTTGGATTGCGCTCAGACAGGCTGCCGAGATTTCAAGAGAGATTCTGCCACTCCAACTACACGCCAATGCCAAATACCGTTGTCTGCAAAAGTTACAAAATCAATACTGCATGGGGAAAGCCTGCCCCCTCGGCGGCTGAATGGCCAATAACCATAATCTCTTCTTGTTTGAACAATTTTGCTTTCGTGAACGGAAATATCCAGAGTGATACAGCAATCTGTCTAACAACTTGATCGTTTTCCATTCGTGGCAAACCCTGGGCTCAGCCGGCATGGTCAATGGCACAAAACAGGCATGACAAGGGGATAAATGAGAAGCCCAATCAAAAGAGAACAGCTTTT
>JALVAI010000120.1 GCA_027011235.1 Desulfobulbaceae bacterium | reverse complement strand
GCAGCTTGCCCATGAAATACGCAACCCGGTGATGGTGATCAGCGGTCTTCTCCAGCGCATGACCTGTCGGCAGGAAGACAGAGAGCGCAACAGGCGTTATCGCAAAACGGTCCTTGACCAGACTTCTAAACTGGAGGCCATTGTCAACAGGTTTGAGGAGTTGCAGGATGGCGGACAGGATCATTTTTCAGCCATAGAGATCAATGAACTGACCAGAGACAGTGTCAAAATTATCCAGGCCGAAGCCGAGATAAAGGGTATATCCATCACGTTTTTCCCGGCGGCGGAGCCCCTGTTCTGCAGAGGAGATGCCCGCTACCTGAAAGTGGCGCTGCTACATGTCATGCGTAATGCACTCGAATCCTGCAGCGCCGGAGACACCATCCGGGTGGAAACCAAACAGGTGCCCACCGGGGCATCCATTACCATTATCGACGATGGTCCGGGGATACCGCCTGAGGTCCTGGAGCATATCTTTGAACCTTTCTACTCCACCAAGGATGGATCCACCGGCCTTGGCCTGCCCTATGTTCGCCAGATCATTCGGGAACATCGTGGTGAAATCTCCATTGAATCCACCTTCGGCCAGGGCTGCACGGTCACCATTATCCTGCCCACCCATCTCAGCGAATTGCAAAGGGGCAAAAAAGATTCATCAGGCTGAAACACACCCACTGCTTCATCAACCCACATAACCCACAATGTTTGCCTGCAGGATATGCAGGCAGGGACACGTCCCGTCAACACCTTATTTCTTGACACCGCCCTTTCCGGGGTGATACACCAAAATTATGATGAATCAATATTGATGGCGTCGTAAAAACTTCGATCTGCTGCGTCGTGTGTCCTGTGGCGATTCTCGACATACTACAAGTATAGTCAAGACCCGCCACAGAACACTACTCCTTGTATATCTCTGTTTTTACTTAGCCATCTTTAAGCATTGTATAGATTTTTTTAGAGTTCATCAATATTACCAATAAGGAGGTATGATTTTGGTGGAAAATTCAGGAGAACACTCTTCCGTAAAAACCGTAAGCGGACAAAACATTGTGATCACCAATGTTGAAACCATTCCCGGCAAAAGGATTGTCGAACATTTCGGCCTTGTTTCCGGGTCTACCATCCGGGCAAAACATATCGGCCGTGACCTGATGGCAAGCCTGAAAAACATTGTCGGCGGCGAGCTCAAGGGATACACCCAGCTTCTTTCCGAATCACGTGACCAGGCAACAAGGCGGATGGTCAGGCAGGCCGTTGACCTGGGGGCAAACGCGGTCGTCAATGTCCGATTTTCCACCTCTTCCGTGGCCCAAGGTGCTGCCGAGCTCTATGCCTACGGAACCGCCGTCCGGGTGGAGTAAACCATGAATGACCTGATACTCATACTGGCGTTGACCGCTCTTGGCTATTTTGCCGGCACCTGGGCGGAGAAACGCCATTACCGCTCCATCCGCGAGCGAGAAAAACAACTGCTGCATATTCCTGCCATCACCATGAAAGATATCCCCTATCCAAACGGGGAAATCCGCTCATCACGCCTGGTGGAGGGAAGCGCCGTAATCTCCATTGATTATTTCAAACGCCTTCTTGCCGGCCTGCGCAATATTTTCGGCGGCACAATTATTTCGTACGAGAGCCTGCTTGACCGGGCCAGGCGCGAGGCCCTGCTGCGGATGAAGGAATCGGCCCCGGACGCGGCGGTCATCATCAACGTGCGCATCGAGACTTCGGCCATTGGCAAGTACAGCGCCAAACGCAATATCGGCTGTATCGAGGCCCTGGCCTATGGCACCGCCATTGAGCTAAACAAGCAGTGAACTACACCCCCAAACTTCCCGAACACAATCACAACGTCACCCCTGTTTCTCCGCTCCGGGAACTGCTGGTCCTGCTCGGCGGTCTGCTCGCCATCATCGTCATCGTGTACCTCCTGCTTGGCCTTGGCGCCGACCTGCTGGTCAGCCACATCTCACCGGCAACCGAGCAGAAGATGGCAGCGGTTTTCTCCTCCAGGTTTTCTCCCCATAACAAACCAACACCAAGGGAAAAATGGCTGCAATCCATTGTCAATACCATGCAGGAAAAGGGGTGTGTTGACCTGCCCTACCAGGTGACCGTCCAGGTTGCCGACTCAAAGGTCATCAATGCCGTTGCCCTGCCCGGAGGCCGGATCATGGTGTTCAGCGGTCTGTTGAATATCATCCGTTCGGAAAACGAAATGGCCTTTATCCTGGGCCATGAACTGGGCCATTTCGAGAACAGGGACCATCTCCGCGGCCTTGGCCGAGGCCTTGTCTTTGCCTTTATTTCCACTTTGATGGGATCATCGGATGGCAGTATCGCCCGACTGGTTGCCAGGATGGCACAGGTGACGGAATCAGGATTTTCCAGGAGTCAGGAGGAGGCGGCCGATGCCTTTGGTCTGCGGATGATGAACTGTGTGTATGGCCATGTGGGAGGGGCAACCGATTTTTTCATTCATATGCCGAAAGACCTCGATCCCGGCCATATCGGCCATTATTTTGCCTCCCATCCGGAGAACAAAAAAAGAATCCAGGCCCTGCTTGTGCTGCAGCAAAAAATGGCATATCAAAGCGGCCCGCTCACACCCCTGCCCGTTTGGCAAAAAGACAGTGAGGAATAGAAAGACTAATCAGGCTTTGTCGTAACCAAAACCCGTAGGGGCGGCTTCAGCCGCCTTGGGGAAGGCATACCAGATAAAATGACGTCTTACCCAGGCGAATAAATTCGCCCATACAGCATTTCCCGTCTGGCAAAAAGATAGTGTCCGGCAGAAAAACTATCCTTCACCAAGATAGGCCTGACGGACCCGGTCGTCACCAAGGAGCTGCGACCCTGCCCCCTCAAGGACCACCCTGCCCGATTCCAGGACACTCCCCTGCCCGGCAATGGCCAGCGCGGCCATGGCATTCTGTTCCACCAGCAGGATGGTCACCCCGTCGCTGTTGACGGCCTGGATAATATCAAAAACCTCGTCAACCAGCTTGGGCGACAGGCCCAGGGATGGTTCATCGAGCATGATAAGCTCGGGCCGGGCCATGATGGCGCGCCCGATGGCCAGCATCTGCTGCTCGCCGCCGGACAGGGTGCCGCCCATCTGTCTTT
>JALVAI010000119.1 GCA_027011235.1 Desulfobulbaceae bacterium | reverse complement strand
GGGAAAACCCATGAATGTATTTGGGCATCGTCTGGATCTTCTGTACAAAAATGATGAAATGTATTCCCTGATGCGGGCCCTGAACGTGGAAAATTCCATTGCCGACCTCCGCTTTGACAAGATCATCCTGGCAACGGACGCCGATGTGGACGGCCTGCATATCCGCAACCTGCTGCTCACCTTTTTTCTTCATTATTTTGAGCCGTTAATCAAGCTTGGCCATGTATACATCCTTGAAACTCCGATTTTTCGCGTTCGCAATACCAGAAAAACAGTCTACTGTTATTCAGATGATGAAAAGGAAGAGGCCATCCGTACGCTCAAGGGACGTGCGAGTGCCAAATCGGTTGAGGTGACCCGCTTTAAGGGATTGGGCGAAATTTCGCCGCCCGAGTTCAAGCAGTTTATCGGCAAGGATATGCGCATCCGCCAGGTGCGGATCGATTCCCTGTCCGAGGTGGGACGGGTGCTTAAGTTTTACATGGGCAAAAATACCCCTGACCGCAGAAAATACATCATGGACCATCTTGTTCTGAGGCCGGCATGACCGAGGGAACTGAACAACGCAACCGGGGCAAGCTACACGATCTCTTTGATCGGAATTTTCTTGATTACACCTCCTATGTTATCCGGGAACGGGCGATTCCCGACATTGATGACGGCCTCAAGCCTGTCCAGCGCCGAATCCTTCAGACCCTGCACAACATGGATGACGGCCGCTTTCACAAGGTGGCCAACGTGGTCGGCGAGACCATGAAACTGCATCCCCATGGAGACCAGTCCATCTTTGCCGCCCTGGTCAACCTGGCCAACAAGGGCTATCTCATCGACCGGCAGGGAAATTTCGGCAATATCTACACCGGGGACCAGGCGTCCGCTGCCCGCTATATCGAGTGCCGCCTGTCGCCCCTGGCCAGGGAAACACTGTTTAACAAGGACCTGACCGAGTTTGTCGATTCCTATGACGGCCGCATGCTCGAGCCGGTCTGCCTGCCGGCAAAGCTGCCGCTTCTCCTTTTGCTCGGGGCCGAGGGAATTGCCGTGGGCATGGCCACCAAGATCATGCCGCACAACTTCTGCGAGCTGCTGAAGTGCCAGATCAAATATCTGCAGGGAAAAGACTTCACCCTGTATCCCGATTTTCCGCGGGGAGGAATTGTCGATGTCTCCGAGTATGATCACGGCAACGGCCGCCTGCGCTGCCGGGCCAGGATTCAGGTCAAGGATGACAAGACCATTACCATCACCGAGCTCCCCTATAACCTCACCACCCAGGCCCTGATCGACTCGGTGGAAAAGGCGGCCAAGGCCGGCAAAATCAAGATCACCTCCATCAATGACTACACGGCCGAAGAGGTGGAGGTGGAGATCAGGCTGCCGCGCGGGGTGCATGCCGACGAGACAATTGACGCCCTGTACGCCTTTACCGACTGCGAGGTGAGTGTATCACCAAATCTTGTCGTCATCCGGGACTCCATGCCCTCTATTGTCCAGGTTGAAGAGGTGCTG
The DNA here is from genome assembly GCA_027011235.1 of Desulfobulbaceae bacterium. GTDB lineage: Bacteria > Desulfobacterota > Desulfobulbia > Desulfobulbales > Desulfobulbaceae > DRLX01. The sequence continues at coordinate 1,639 of JALVAI010000119.1, read as the reverse complement.
AAACGCAATACCGATACCCTGCTTGCGTATCTTGAAAAAGAGCTCACCATTGAACGGGGCCGGCTGCTCGACAAGTTGCACGCCCGCAAACTGGAACAGATTTTCATTGAGGAACGGCTTTACAAGCGCATTGAAGAGCAAATCTCCTACAAAGGTGTGATTTCAACCATTCGCCAGGCCCTGTTTCCCTTTGCCGATGAGCTTATCCGCAAGGTCACCAAAGAAGACATAGAACGGTTGCTGGAAATAAAGATCAAGAGAATTTCCCGCTACGATATCAACAAACAGCAAAAAGAGATACAAGCCCTTGAAAGGTCCATTGGTGTGACCGAAAAACACCTGCAGGACATGGTAGGATTTACCAAAAACTATTTGCAGGACCTGCTGAAAAAATATGGCCGGGATTACCCACGCAAAAGTGAGCTGAAAGAGTTTGACGAGGTCAATGCCAGGAAGGCGGCCCTGGCCAATATCAACATAGGGTATAACCGGAAAAGCGGTTTTCTGGGACAAAAGGTCAAATGTGAGAACAGGAAAAAAGACCTTGCCCTGACCTGCTCCGAATATGACCGGATTATGCTTATTTTCAAAGATGGTCTGTACAAGGTCATCAGCGTCTGTGACAAGGTGTTTGTTGGTGGTAATCTCCTGTATATGGGGGTTGTCAAAAGAGATCTTGTATTTAATGTCATTTATCGGGACGGCCGGGAAAACCTGAGTTATGGCAAGCGGTTCAGGATGCCCAAGTTTATCCTCAACCGTGAGTATCGTCTCTTTAAGGAGCATAAACGCTCGGTGATCCAGATGCTTGCGGTGGGCGAAAAAGAGGTGCGGGCAAGGGTCAGCCTGGTGCCCTCGTCCAGGGCCAGGTATAATGTGCTGGAAATTGACATGGACGATTTTCTCATCAAGAGCGCGGCTGCCAAGGGCAAGCGTCTGAGTAACCGGGTCGTGCGCCGGGTAACCAACATCACCGGCAGGCCACGCAAACCAAAACCTGTTCCGGCAACACTTCCCGGTATCAGCGCCAATGCCTCGCAGGAAGAGGCAAAAGAGCAGGAGAGTAAAAAAACGTCCGATCAAACCTGAATTACCCTGCCATGGGCCGCCATATTCTCAATACCGGGCAAACAATTTGCTATGACGAGAAGGGTGGGCGCATTCCCTGCCAGGGCAGCGGTCAGGATGGCGAGTACCGGACTGGTGCCCCCTGGCCCGATCCCCGTTTCAGCCATGACCAAACAACCGTCCTTGACCATCTGACCGGGCTTGTCTGGTCACGGGATGTCAATCCCGGTCAATTCCCCTGTACCTGGCTCCAGGCCCTTGAAGCCATCCGAAAACTGAACAGGGACCGGTATTGCGGCTTTGCAGACTGGCGTCTGCCCAATCGTCGGGAACTGCGCAGCCTCATGGATTACCAGGCCCGAAAACCCTCCCTGCCGGCCAATCATCCCTTTACCAATGTGTTTATCCACTGGTACTGGACATCCACGACCGCTGCCATCCATCCCGGATATGCCTGGTATGTTCATCTCGAAGGCGCGCGCATGTTTTACGGCAACAAAACCCAGGAGGCGCTGTTCTGGCCGGTTCGTGGTCAGGGCAACGGTCTGTTGAGCGCAACCGGTCAACGGCT
>JALVAI010000118.1 GCA_027011235.1 Desulfobulbaceae bacterium | reverse complement strand
AGGTAATGACCCTGGTCCTGACCACGCCCTCGTTTTCTTCGATTTCCCGCTGCACTTCCCTGGAAATCGGTCCCTCGCAGTCGATGATATTGTAGCCGACCACACCGTTGCTCTCGTTGGTATAACTCATGATATTGATACCATGTTTACCAAGAATATTGGTCACCAGGCCAATCATGCCCGGCTTGTCATGGTTGATCATGATAAGCCGCGAGTGTACCCAGACCGTGGGGATACTCTCCACATTGGGAAAATTGACACTATGGGTGATATTGCCGTACTCGAGATAGGCCATCAACTCCTTGACCGCCATGCAGGCGCAGTTGTCTTCCGATTCCGACGTCGAGGCGCCGAGATGGGGAGTGATAAGAATTTTCTCATGGCCGATCATCTTCTTTGACGGGAAATCGGTAATATGCCCCTGCAGCCTGCCCGAAGCAATGGCGGCCAGCACCGCATCCTCATCCACCACCGGGCCGCGGGCATAGTTGAACAGCAGGGCGCCGTCGGCCATGGCATCAAGAAACTCAGTTGAGACCAGGCCGGTAGTTTTCTTGTTCAGCGGCACATGGACACTGACAAAATCGGCATTGGCCAGGGCCTCCTTGCGCGAACGGACAAGCTCGACCCGGGGAGAAAGATCGTGAATATTATCAAGTACCGGAAAAGGATCAAATCCGATCACCCGCATGTTATGTTCCACCCCGGCATTGGCGATGCGGACACCGATCTTGCCCAGGCCAATGACTGCCATGGTCTTGCCGGCCATCTCGATGCCCTTGAAATTCTTCTTTTCCGCTTCCACCTTTTCATTGATGGCCGCATCATCGGCAAGATCGGTCAAACCCTGGCAAAAATGAATTGACCTGTGGACATTGCGCAGCCAGATGCCGAGCATGGTAAAGACCAGTTCCACCACGGCATTGGCATTGGCTCCCGGCGTATTGAAGACGCAGATTCCCTTTTCCGAGGCCTCATCCACGGGGATATTATTGACCCCGGCCCCGGCCCTGGCAATGGCCAGCAGTTCGGGATATGCCTTTAGATCAACGGGTGAAGAACGAACCACAATGCCATGCGGGTTGTTTTCATGCTCATCGACACGGTATCTGTCGGTAAACTGATTCAACCCCTCGTCGGCGATGGCATTGATAACTTTTATCCGATACTGTTCCATGTTCCATCCTCAGGTTATGGTGGCCGGAATATGTCCGGGAACCGCTTCTTTCGGGTGGTCAAGACCTACAATAGAACCCGGCCCCTTGTCAAGAAAAAGCCGGGCAGAGCCGCCAGGCTATCCTTTCCTTTTCCGTAAAAATGATTATCATAGCAAAAGTTCTTTTTGCATGATGTCTGCCACCTTTACCCAAGCGATCCAATGATCACACCAAACGTACTCCGCTCGTTTTTTCCCCGACCGCTCATGGTTCTTTTTCTGCTCGCTTTTCTACCAGCAAGCGCAGGAATTGCACAGGATTCCATAGAAAAAAACGCCCGTCCAAAGGCATCGGCACACCATACCGTTGCCATCAGCTTTGACCTGGACCAGGCCCTGGTTATCGGCACCTCAAAAATCGACCTGCCCGCCGGCCGCTCTCTTCATCTTGACTGCGGCCAGCTGACCATCACCGGTGCCACCCTCGAGCAACAGGGCCATACCCCGGCGCGGATCAGACCCACTAAAAACGATTTTGTCATTGCCCCATGCCCTGTTCCGCAGACACTTTTTATATCCTGGACCCTTGCCGCCGTCAATCCACAGATCAGCGGCAACCTGATCAGTGAAAAAGGCATCACCCTGGCCGGATTCTGGCACCCAATGGCCGAACAGGACATGCTCTTTGAGCTTTCCGCCCACCTGCCCCGTGGCTTTATCGCTGTCAGTGAAGGAAATCAGGTTAACGGGAAAGCAAGAACGCACCTGTACCACGCCCAGGTCCCCTACCCCCTGCAGTCATTGCACTTTGCCGCCGGGCCTTACAAGGTCAGGGCACGGAAAATCGGTCCGGTCACAATCAAAACCTTGTTCTTTTTCGAGGATAATACTCTTGCGCCGGCATACCTGGACAAAGCCGTCGGATATATCAAGCGCTACCAAAAACTGATCGGCCCCTTTCCCTATCCCGAATACAAAATTGTTGAAAACCGGCTGCCCACCGGTTACGGCATGCCTGGATTTACCCTGCTCGGCCAGGCCGTGGTGCGGCTGCCCTTTATCAAGGATACCTCACTGGGTCATGAGATCCTTCATTCCTGGTTCGGCAACAGTATCGGACTTGCCCAAAGCGGGGGCAACTGGTGCGAGGGATTGACCACCTATCTTGCTGACCAGAGCTTTGCCATGGATGCGGGTAAGGGAAGCGAATACCGGAAAAACCAGGTCCTGCGCTATCTCGCCTATGTTCATTCCGACAACAGCATGGCCCTGAAGGATTTTACCGGCGCAGGCGATGGCCGTCCCATGGCCCGAAAAATCAGGGCCATCGGCTATGACAAGGGCAGTATGGTCTTTCACATGCTGGAAAAGGAAATCGGCAGAGAGAATTTTACCCGGGGACTGCGGGAACTGTACAGAACCAGGAAATTTAAAAGGGTTTCATGGCAGGACATTGAAGATATCTTTTCCCGGGTGTCGGGGAAAGACCTGGCGTTGTTTTTTGATCAGTGGCTGCAACGGACCGATATTCCAAAACTCAGGATCGCGCGGATTTCCGTGTCCCAGAAAAACGGGCGCTCGATCACAAGGTTTCACCTGATCCAGGAAAACAAGGTCCCCTATAGTCTGCAGGTAAAGGTTGTTGTCCGCGGCCTGACCGAAACAACCACAACAACGCTGAAGACAGATCAGCTCGATCGGGAATTTTCCCTCTCCACAGACAGCCTGCCCAGCCTGCTTGTTCTTGATCCCGATTATGACCTGATGCGCGGACTGGACAACGATGAAATCCCCCCTACTCTGTCCCGCTTTCTCGGCGCGGACAACAAAACCATGATCCTGCCCGACAAGAAACAGGAGGCAGGAGTCTATCAGCCCCTTGCCGACCTGCTGGGCCGGATGGGTGTTGAGATAAAAAGGGCGGGTGAACTCCACAACGCGGACCTGGCCCGGGGCAGTTTCCTCTTTGCCGGCGATTCTGAGCTGCGAACAAGCA
>JALVAI010000117.1 GCA_027011235.1 Desulfobulbaceae bacterium | reverse complement strand
GTGATGTTGTGGCTCTGGCCAGAGACGATGCCCTGGTAATGCATCCCGGCCCGATAAACAGGGGGATAGAGTTGATGCCCGATGTGGCCGATTCAGGCCGATCCGTTATTCTCGACCAGGTGACCAACGGGGTCGCCGTCCGCATGGCCCTGCTTTATCTTGTCATGGGCAATGCCCCGGTGACCGGTTGACTCTTTTAGTGAGGTATCATGTCTTCGAGCTATCTGATAAAAAACGGGCGTATCATTGATCCGAAAAACTCCCGTGATGAGGTTGCCGACCTGGCGATTCGGGACGGGCGCCTGGCCAATGCCGCGGAGGTGATACAGGGAGAGGCTGTTGAGATTGATGCTCGCGGCTGCTGGGTGGTGCCGGGCCTGATTGACATGCATGTTCACCTGCGGGAGCCTGGAGAGGAGTACAAGGAGGATATTCTTTCCGGATGCCGGGCCGCGGCCGCCGGTGGTTTTACCGGCGTTGCCTGCATGCCCAACACCCGGCCGGTCAATGATAATCGCAGTGTGACCGCCCTGATCCTGGAGCTGGCAGCTGGTGCGCCTGCCCGCGTCCATCCCGTGGCCGCAATTTCCAAGGCAAGCAAGGGAGAAAGCCTTGCCGAGTTCGGGGACCTGCGCGAGGCCGGGGCAGTAGCGGTTTCAGATGATGGTCTGCCGGTGCGTGACAGCCGGTTGATGCGCAGGGCCTTGGAATATGCGGCTGATTTCGGGCTGGCAGTGATTTCCCACAGCGAGGAACCGAGCCTTGCCCACGGATCGATGAACGAGGGAGCGGTTTCCACCCGTCTCGGTCTTCAGGGCATACCCACGGTGGCCGAATCAATCATGGTGTACCGGGAAATTGCCCTGGCGGAATACACCGGCAAGCCTGTGCATATCGCCCATGTCAGCACGGCCATGAGTACCGGGTTGATCCGTTTGGCAAAAGAACGGGGCGTACCGGTGACCGCCGAGACCACGCCCCATTATTTCACCTTGACCGAGGAGGCGGTCGAGGGGTATGCCACCAATGCCAAGATGAACCCGCCCCTGCGCAGTGAAGAGGACCGACAGGAGATTCTGCGGGGCTTGGCAGATGGCACCTTTGACGCCATTGCCACTGATCATGCCCCCCATTCCATCTTGGAAAAAGAGGTTGAATTTGATGCAGCGGCAAACGGCATCATCGGCCTGGAAACCTCGCTGCCGTTGAGTTTGGCGCTGGTGCGTGAGGGAGTGATTGATGAAAAACGGCTGATAGAACTCATGTCGCTCAATCCCGCTGCCATACTCGGGCTTGAGGCCGGCACTCTATCCGAAGGCGTTCCCGCCGATATTACCATTATCGATCCCGGGGCCGAATTCCACTACACCGAGGACAAGGTGATTTCAAAGAGTAAAAATTCACCCTTTCTCGGCTGGAAGCTCCAGGGGCGGGCGGTTCTTACCATGATGGGCGGCCGGATCACCCATAATCTTTTCGACTGATCCAAATCTTTATCATTTCCGAGGTATCGGACCGGAATTTCAATGCCGGTCCAGGCAAATCCGTTGAGCCGGATCCGGCAGGCGTCACCTCGGCCTGATTGACCAATCAGATCATTACCCATCTTTTTGAACAGGTAACCTGGTTGTCAGGGTAATTGCTTCCGGGGTCACCTCGGCCCGGTATGCCAATACCTGGACACCGTTTTCCCTGACCTTGCGCAGGGTCTCGGCGTACTCCGGATCAATGTGGGCGGCCGCCATAAATCGGTCCACATCACCACGCTGGATACAGAAGAGAACAGCGCATGTATTGCCTTGCCCGCGCAGCCGATCAAGTTCATGCAGATGCTTTGTGCCCCTGGCGGTCACGGCATCGGGAAACATGGCTGTCCTGTTTTCAGCCAGGGAACAGTTTTTTACCTCCAGATAGACCGGGCCTGCTTTTGTTGTCAGCAGAAAATCCAGACGACTGCGTCCGGATACCTTGATTTCCGGCCGGATGGACAGGATGCGACCAAAGTCATTGATCGTTTCGTTTTCCAGGGCTTCGCGGACAATGTGATTTGTGCGGGCGGTGTTGACTCCTATCCATATCCTGTGATGTTGGACCATCTCAAGGGTCCATGCGTATTTACGTCTTGGGTTGTCCGATTTCGAGATCATCACCAGGCTGCCGGGATCGGAACACCCGCGCATGGAGCCGGAATTGGGACAGTGTACGGTCAACCTCTCTCCTGTTGCCAGGGAAATATCGGCCAGAAATCTCTTGTATCGACGTATCAGGGTGCCGAATTGCTGAACGGGTGGCAGAATCATATTAAGAGATGATATTTTTTCCGGGTTTGATCTTTCCCTTCCGGATTTTATGTTTTATTATGGGGTAAATTGGGTGAACTGACCGGACCGGCAACCAATAAAAACGGTGCAGGCAGGGCAGGTTACTGGCCGATTTTTAATTATTTGCAGTATAGAGAAAAAATTTGATGACGCCCCCGGACCAGGAAACGACTTTTATTTGGTCTGGCAATGCTTTTAACAATTAAGGAGAGCAATTACAATGAAACTCGGACTCAACGGTCTTGGCAGGATTGGTAAACTTTCGTTATGGCACCATGTTTCCAGGCAATTTTTTTCCGAGATAGTCGTCAACCTTGGCAGAAATGTCGGCAGGGGGCTGGAGGATATTGCCGCCATAGTGGAAAAAGACTCCTCCTATGGCAGGCTCAGCACCTATCTTCATGGCCATACAGGCGGCAGGGTAATCGAGAATCTTAATGAAGAGGCCGGCACCATGACCGTAAACGGGGTGCCGGTCACCTTTCTGCGGACCGAGCGTAATCCCAAGGATATAGGATGGCAGGAAAACGGTGTTCGCCTGGTGGTGGATACCACCGGTGTTTTCAAGGATCCGACTGCCGACCCGGACGAGGGACGCGGCTCCATCAGGGGACATCTGCAGGCCGGCGCGGAAAAGGTCATGCTGTCGGCTCCCTTCAAGATCAAGGCCAAGGGTATCGAGATGCCCGAAGATGCGGTAACAACCGTTATGGGCATCAATGATGATGATTATGATCCGGCCCGGCACTCCATTATATCCGCCGCCTCCTGTACCACCACCTGTCTTTCCTATATGATCAAGCCGTTGATGGACCATTTCGGCGCTGATCGGATGTTGTCCGCATCCATGGTGA
>JALVAI010000116.1 GCA_027011235.1 Desulfobulbaceae bacterium | reverse complement strand
ATTGGTATTTTTTCCATGACGGCCTTATATCAGAAGCGGTTGTTCTTGACAACTGAAAACAGGGATTTGCCGGTAATGGAGCCCGCCAAAACGCGCCTGGCGCACGGTCATTGCCCGCTTTTTTCCGCAAAATACAAATTAGTTAATGATTATACACTGTTTTCTGGTACAATATTTCCCGGTCAATAGTGGATATTCTTTTTACGAATCCTGTTTGCCCGGAATATATCATGATGAACATTTGGCCGGATTCACTGCTCCGCAACCAGGGCGCCCTTGACCAGGATGAGCAGCAACGATTGGCTGACGCAGCAGTGGCCGTATGCGGCTGCGGCGGTCTTGGCGGTCTGGTGATTGAAAATCTGGCCCGGACAGGCGTTGGACGGCTGCGCATTGTTGATCCGGATTGTTTTTCGGTCTCAAACCTGAACCGGCAGCTTGGCGCCACCTGGAAAACACTGGGCAAAAACAAGGCTAAGGTTATAGCAACCCGGATCAGGGAAATCAGCGACCAGTGCCGGGTGGAACCGGTGTGCCATGATTTCAGGGAAACCGATGTTCCGGCGGCAATGGATGTAGCCGTTGACTGCCTGGACAACAATGCGGCCCGGCTGGAACTGGCCGGGCGCTGCCGCCAGCTTCGGATTCCTCTTGTCCATGGGGCGGTCAACGGCTGGTACGGCCAGGTCGGCCTCCAGCCTGCCGGCGGCGATCTGGTGCACAGGCTCTATGGCAACAGCATACAGGAGAACGGGCCTGTACCTGTGCTCTCGTTTACGGCTGCGCTTGTTGCCTCACTGCAGGCCGCTGAAACGGTCAAGCTGCTGATCGGCAGGCCATCACGGCTGAAAAACAGATGGCTGAGCATTGATCTGCGTTGTGGTGATTTTGAATATAATGGGTAAAAAATGTCAGATAATCATAAACGTTACATCATTTCTGTCATGGCCGAAGACCGGATTGGCATCATCCATGATATCACCCGGACGATCTCGGCCATGGGCGGAGACCTGGCAGACACCAGGCAACAGGTCCTGCAGGGGTATTTCAGCATGATCCTGTACGCCTCATTTCCGGAAAAGCTCTCCGGACAGGACATAGTGGATGCATTGACCGCCATTGACTCCGAGCATCCCTTTGAGGTGTCGGTCAAGCCGGTAACAGGACCGCCAGACGATGGTCAGGCACCCATGAACAACAGGTATGTGTTGACAGCACGCGGCAGTGACCGTATCGGTTTTGTCGCTCTGGTCTCAGGATTTTGCGCCGAGCATTCCATCAATATCCTGGACCTGTCAACGACCACGGGCAGTGACGATACCTACACCATGATCCTGCTGGTTGACCTGAGCCGCTGCCCGCCCATGCAGGTTTTACGCACCCACCTCGAGGATTTCAGTACCGAAAACGGCCTGTCCCTGCTCCTGCAGCACCAGGATATTTTCAGGGCTACTAACGAAATTGGAATGATATGATGTAAGTCGTCACGGGCACCCCGCTTTCGGAGTCTCGCAGGCTCGCTTACCTGCACGGTCGCGATTGCCCGCATAGAGGGGCTATCGGAGTCTTCGCTACGCTTCGCTTACCTGCGAACAATCGCGCCTGCACAAAATCGGGGCACCCGTGCCAACTTACAATCCCTGATAATATGAAAACATTTAGCTACATAACCTCTGACCACTTATGATATGATGCGTTCAGATCAAATCCTGGCCACCGTTGACATGATCCAGAAGGAAAACCTGGATGTTCGTGCCGTCACCATGGGCATTGACCTGATGGACTGCCGAAGCAGGAGCTGCGCCGAAACCTGCCGCAGAATCAAGGACAAGATCTGTCTCCATGCCGGACGCCTGGTGCCGGTCTGTGAACAGATCAGCGAAAAATACGGCATTTCCGTGGTCAACAAGCGGATAGCCGTCACGCCGGTGGCCTATGTCGGGGCCGGTTTTTCACACGCAGACTTTGTCGATATTGCCCGGGCCCTGGATGAGGCCGCCGGCGAGGTAGGTGTGGATTTTCTGGGCGGTTTTTCCGCCAACGTCGAAAACGGAACCAGCAGGTCTGCCGCTGCCCTGATGGAGGCGATGCCGGATGCCATGGCGGCCACAAAAAAAGTCTGCACTTCCATCAATGTTGGTTCCAGCAGGTACGGCATTAACATGGATGCGGTGGCCGTGATGGGCCGGGTGATCAAACAGCTTGCCGAAGACAGCAGCGACAGCGGTGGCTTTGGCGCAGCCCGGCTGGTGGTGTTTACCAATCAGCCCGAGGCCAATCCATTCATGGCCGGGGCCATCCACGGTCCGGGCCAGCATGAGGTGGTGATCAATGTCGGTGTCAGCGGCCCTGGTGTTGTGGCCCGGGCCCTGGAGAGAAAACTGGCGGAATCGGACACCCCGCCCGGCCTGCATGAACTGGCGGAGGTCATCAAGCAGACCGCTTTTCGGGTCACCCGCTGCGGAGAACTGATCGGGCGGCGGGTTTCTTCGGTTCTCGGCATACCGTTTGGCATTGTCGATGTGTCACTGGCGCCAACGCCAAAGGTCGGGGACTCGGTCGGTGAAATCCTCAGGATCATGGGGGTCGATGCCATCGGCGCGCCCGGCTCCACCGCCATCGTCGCCCTCCTAAACGATGCGGTGAAAAAAGGCGGCACCTTTGCCAGCCAGAGCGCCGGCGGCCTTTCCGGGGCCTTTATTCCCGTCTGCGAGGATGCGGAACTGGCAAAAGCGGTGAAAGACAACACCCTGCCCCTGGAAAAACTCGAGGCCATGACCGCGGTCTGTTCCGTTGGCCTGGACATGATTGCCGTCCCCGGCAGCGTTGACGCCACCACCATCGGCGCCATTATTGCCGATGAAATGGCCATAGGCATGATCAACTCCAAGACCACGGCGGTCCGCATCATCCCGGTACCGGGAAAGGAGGCCGGTGATTTTGTCTCCTTTGGTGGTCTGTTTGGTGAATCCGCCCTGCTGGAGGTGAAAAATGTCGGCAGATCTTCACGGTTTATGGGCTTTGGCGGCAAAATTCCAGCGCCGATCAACAGCCTGAAAAATTAACACCCATGAATGAGCAACAGACCATATTGATTGTCGAGGACTCACCGGTCAACCGAAAAATACTCGGCGAACTGCTGCGAAAACAGGGTTATACCGTCATAAATGCCGCC
>JALVAI010000115.1 GCA_027011235.1 Desulfobulbaceae bacterium | reverse complement strand
GTCCCTGCACATTATTGAGCAGGCGATAGGTTCCATCCCCGATGGCCCGGTGCGTTCCAAGGTGCCCAAACTGATCAAGGCGCCGGCAGGTGAAGTGGCGGTGGCCGTGGAAACCCCGCGCGGACAACTGGTGATTTACATTGTCAGTGACGGTTCCAAGAAACCATATCGGGTCAAATATCGAGTGCCGTCCTTTGCCAACCTTTCCATCTTTGCAAAGATGGCAAGAGGACAGCTCCTTGCCGATGCCCTGGCCATCCTGGGCAGTCTGGACATGGTTATTCCGGAGGTGGACAGATGAATATTTCCCTGCTCGGCATAGTTGGCTATCTGGTTGGTATTGCTGCCCTGGTTGGCCTCAATGCCGTAATTCTGGTGTGGTTGGAACGAAAGGTTGCCGGACATATGCAGTTCCGTCTTGGCCCCATGGAGGTCGGCCCCCACGGTATCCTGCAGACCCTGGCCGATGGTATCAAGCTGGTTTCCAAACAACTGGTCATTCCCGATGAAGCGGACAAGCCCCTTTTTCTGCTGGCCCCCATCGTCTCCCTGGTACCGATCTTTGCCGCCATGGTGCCGCTGCCGTTTTCGGAAACGGTCCAGGCCTGGGAACTCAATATCGGCCTGCTCCTGATTATTGCCCTTGGTCTGCTCAATACCCTGGGCATTCTGCTGGCGGGTTGGGGTTCCAACAACAAATATGCCCTGCTCGGCGGGGCCAGGGCAGTGGCCCAGATTCTGGCCTACAAGATTCCCCTGCTCATCTGCGTCATGACCATTATCATGATGACCGGATCCTTCAGTCTGCGGGATATAGCCATTGCCCAGAAGGACACCTGGAACGTGTTGTATCAGCCGATACTGTTCATCGTTTATATCATTACCGTCACCCTGGAGACCAACCGCAGTCCCTTTGATTTTTCCGAGGCGGAAAGTGAGCTGGTTGCCGGCTTCCATACCGAGTATTCCGGCATGGGTTTCTCCCTCTTTTTTCTCGCTGAATATTCCTACATGTTCATTGCCGCCGGCCTGGCGACGGTACTGTTTCTCGGCGGCTGGCATGGTCCCTGGCTGCCCGGGGTTGCCTGGACCCTGATCAAGATCTACTCGATTATCTTTCTTATGATGTGGTTTCGCTGGACCTTTCCCAGGGTGCGGATTGACCAGATGCTCTCATTTGGCTGGAAGATCCTGCTGCCCCTTTCTCTGATCAACTTTATCATTACCGCAGGGGTACTGGCGTTATGATGGACTGTTGCTACATAAAAGAGGTTGTCAAGGGTTTCTTCAGCCTGTGCACCGGTATGCGGGTGACCATGGGCAATGTGTTTACCCGGCCGGCGACCATCCAGTGGCCGCGCAAGGCAGCGCCGCTTCCAGACAGGTTTCGTGGTCATATCATGATGCTTGCCAATGATAAGACCGGCTATCCAAAATGCATTGCCTGTACCTCCTGCGCCCGTAACTGCCCTTCCCAGTGTATTACCGTGACAGGGAAAAAACCGGAGGGGGAAAAAAAGAAGGTGGCGGATCGATTCGAGCTTGATTTTACCAAATGCTCCCTCTGTGGTCTTTGCGTGGAGATATGTCCGGTGGGAGCGCTGGATTTTTCCAGGGATTATGCCATGGCATCATATACACGCAATGACTTTGCGGCAATGGATTTGTTGCAGGGGCTTGGTTCACCCTTTTAAGGATGATGGCGTCGTAAAAACTTCGATCTACAGCGTCGTGTGTCCTGTGGCGATTCTCGACATACTACATGTATAGTCAAGACCCGCCACAGAACACTACTCCTTGTATATCTGTGTTTTTACTTAGCCATCTTTAAGCATTGTCTGGACTTTTTACAAGTTCATCAAGAATGCGTAATTCGGTGTTTGTGCCGATTGTCCGGAATTTTGTAGACAGCTTGCAATCCGTCAAGCGAAAAGAGCGAGAGTACAATGTTTGATACAGTCATCCATGATGTTTATTACCTTTCCTTTGCCATGATCCTGGTCCTGGTTCTTGGCGGAGGAATCATTGCGGTTACTTCCAAAAGTCTTATTTACTGTTTTTTTGGCCTGGTCAGCTCCCTGCTCGGTGTTGCGGGCCTCTACTACAATCTGGGCAGTCCCCTGGTGGCAGTGATGCAGATCATGATCTATATCGGCGCTGTCTGCGTGGCCATTGCCTTTGGTATTTCCCTGACCCGGAAAACCGAGGATGAAGGGGTCAAGCCACCTGACATCAAGGCTGCCATACCCGTTGTTCTGGTGACCGCCATGCTTGGCTCCACCCTCAAGGGACTCGAAGGCAGGCATATCGTTGCCTCGGCCCATAAAGCCGATGAAAGCCTGATCGGTTGGATGCTGCTCAAGGAGTATTTGCTGCCCTTTGAGATTATTTCCATTCTGCTGACGGTGGCTGTTATTGGTGCGGTCACCATCGCATTGATTAACAGGAGGATCGGCTGATGGAATTTCTCGCCACCCTGCCCAATAATCTGCTGTTGTATGTGGTTGTCGCCCATGCCCTGTTTGCCATCGGACTGTACGGCATGCTCTTTCGCCGGAACCTGATCGGCTTTCTTATCTCCCTGGAACTTCTCCTGCAGGGAGTTGGCATAAATATCATGGCATTTGGCACCTACCTGGTGCCGGATCCGATACAGGCCAGGATCACCACCCTGTTTATCATAGGAATCGCCGCCGCTGAAGCGGCCGTGTTCCTGGGTATTGCCGTGGCTGTTTTCCGTAACTACCAGACCATCGGGGTTGATGAATTGAGCAAGCTCAAGGGGTGAATGGTTGCATCCTGTGATACACCGCCTTGTGCCACAGGATAGATATTGATTTTCTATTATTAATTTTTATTTGGATCAAATGGTGGAACAGACAACATTTTCCATATTACCCGTTTTGATTGTGACCGTGTCCCTTGTTGGCGCCGGTTTGATCATGCTCTTTCGTGACAACCCGAACCGCAGGGAAACCGTGTCCGTGGTCACCGGAGTGGTCAAGTTTATCATGGTCCTTGCCATGGTGCCGGCGATATTACACGGCCAGGTTATCCGCTGTCATATCGTTGAGGTTCTGCCTGGATGTTCACTTGTCTTCAGGGTTGACGGTTTTTCCATGGTCTTTGCCCTGATTTCCTCTTTTCTCTGGATTCTGACCTCATTTTATTCCATC
>JALVAI010000114.1 GCA_027011235.1 Desulfobulbaceae bacterium | reverse complement strand
TTCCCGGCCCCAGTGAGCTGGCCGGCCAGCTCACTGGGGCCGGGAAAAAGAATTGATCGATCACAGATAACCTTCGGCAACATCTGCCGGAAGTGTGTGCTTGACATCATAGACCACGCTCAGTTGCCGGCACATTCTTGTAAAATCATCCTTTGTCAGGTCTGAAAATTCTTGGTGAGCAACGGCCAGGACCACACCGTCATAATGATTGACCGGCAGGCTTTTGATCATGGTTACCCCGTATAACTGTTTTGCCTCCTCCTGGTCGGCCCAGGGATCGAAAACCTCGATATTGGCGCCATAGCTTTCCAGCTCGTCAATGATGTCCACCACCCTGGTATTGCGAAGGTCCGGACAGTTTTCCTTAAAGGTCAGCCCGAGAATAAGGATATTGGCATCGGCCACGTGGATGCGTTTTTTTAACATCAGTTTTACGACTTGCGAGGCAATATAGCGGCCCATGTCATCGTTAAGCCGCCGTCCGGCCAGGATCATTTCTGGATGATAGCCGACCTCCTGGGCCTTGTGGGTGAGATAGTAGGGATCAACTCCTATACAGTGGCCGCCGACAAGGCCCGGTCGAAAGGGAAGAAAATTCCACTTGGTGCCTGCTGCCTTTAATACCTCGAGGGTGTCAATGCCGAGCCGGTTGAAGATAAGGGCCAGCTCGTTGATAAGGGCGATGTTGACATCCCTTTGGGTATTTTCAATGACCTTGGCCGCCTCGGCCACCTTGATACAGCTCGCCTTGAAGGTGCCGGCCGTGATAATTGTTTTGTAGAGATCATCGACAAAATCCGCGATCTCAGGCGTTGAACCGGAAGTGACTTTGACGATGGTGGGCAGCCTGTGTTCGTGGTCGCCGGGGTTGATCCGTTCCGGGCTGTAGCCGGCAAAAAAATCCTGATTAAAGATGAGCCCGGACACCTCTTCGAGAATGGGCACACAGACCTCCTCGGTGGCGCCCGGATAGACCGTGGATTCATAGATCACCACGTCACCCTTGTTCAGGACCCGGCCAACGGTGCGGGAAGCGCCCTCAAGGGGGCGGAGATCGGGCCGTTTATTGGCGTCAATGGGGGTGGGAACGGCAATGATAAAGACATTGCAGTCACCAAGATCTTCAATATTGCTGGTAAAGTTGAGGTTTCCTGCCTGCTGCAGCTCCTGTCTGCTCACCTCACGGGTAACATCGATCCCCTCTTTCAGCTCGGCAATCCGTTGTTCTTTCAGGTCAAAACCGGTGGTGGCAAGTTTCTTGCTAAATTCAACGGCAAGGGGCAACCCCACGTAACCAAGGCCGATGATGCCAACATGTGACTGCGCTGCTTCCCCCATATTTTTCTCCTTTTTCTTCACCGCTTCAGGGCGCTGTTCCTCCTGTCAGGTAACAGGCAGGGAATCAGTCCCCATAATAGATAACCCCGCTGGTATCGGTTTCCCGGACCTGGACCGCATGGAGAGAATATCTCTCGGTTTGCAGCACATCCTTCAGCCGGTCAAAAATAAACATGGCAATATGTTCGGAAGAAGGGTTTTTATCGGCAAAGGCAGGATGGTTGTTGAGATTACAATGGTCCAGGTCGTCAATGACACTATTGACCTCTTTTTTCAGGGTCTTGAAATCAATACCCATGCCGAGATGATCGAGACTGGTGGCGCGGACAGTGACCTGCACCTTCCAGTTATGACCGTGCGGTTGCTCGCAACTGCCCGGATAATCGCGTAAATGGTGGCCACCAGAAAAATGGGTCTTGATAAAAATATCCATAAAAATTCCTTTAATATGCAGTATAACATCAAGTGAGCGCCCAGGCAGCCTGCCCGGAGGGTACGGTCTTTTCCGGTCTGGTCCTGGTTGCCGGGGTTGCAAATATTCAGCCGATCATCAATCGTGAAATCTTGCTTGCAACCTGTCCTGAGAAGATGGTAAGCAAAGGGGTTATACCTTTACCAACCCAACCTGAGGCATTGTAGCAGGATTATACCTGTATTGCCAGTGTCATGGAGATAAATATATGGCTGTTATCGCTCCGTTTCGGGGAGTCCGCTATAATCCCGAAAAAATAAAAAATCTCGATGATGTGCTCACCCCGCCCTATGATGTCATTGACAAGAAGGCCGGGGATGCATTTCTGAAAAAAAATCCCCACAGCATGATCCGGCTTGACCTGCGAAATACCGGCCAGAAGGCAAAAGAGGGCAGCGACCGGTATGTTGCCGCCCAGACCCGTTTTGACGATTGGCAGGATGAAGGCACCCTTATTCGTGATGATGAGCCGGCCATTTATCTCTATTTTATTGATTATCTGCATCCATCCGGTCGGAAAATGACCAGAAAGGGCATTGTCAGCCTTGTCGGCCTGGCCGATTTTTCCGAAGGAATCGTCAAACCGCATGAAGAAACTTTTGCCGGTGTTATCCAGGACCGGCTTGAATTGATGGATACCTGTGGGGCCCAGTTCAGCAAGGTCTTTTCCCTGTACTCTGATCCGGAACAGGAAATCATTGGCCTTTTGGAAAAGGCAGCGGAAAAGGAGCCGATAGCCAAGGCAAAGGACCCTGACGGCAATGTGCATACCCTGTGGCGGGTGTCTGATCCCGACACTTTGCAAAAGGTGAGCCGGTTGTTTGCCGATAAATCCCTTTATATCGCCGACGGGCATCACCGCTACACCACGGCCCTGGCATGCCGGGAGCGGGCCCGGGCCAGGAATCCCGAACTTGGAGCCGACAGCCCCTATAACTTCATTATGATGTATCTCTGCGCCTGTGAGGACCCAGGTCTTTCCGTTCTCCCCACCCACAGGCTGCTGAACCTGCCCGGCAGGATGTCCGCCGATGAGGCCGCATCCCTGGTTAAGTCCTCATTTACAGTCCAGGAGATTACCGGTTCCAGTCGGGAGTCTCTTGTCAATGCCCTGCTGGAGCGGATGGATGAGCTCGCCCTTGCCGGCGGGCCGGCGGCCCTGGGCATGTATCATCCCGGAGAGGACCGGGGATTTGTTCTCCAGGTCAGGCCCGAGGCCATGGACAGTGAAATTATTGCCCAAAGGGCAGAGGTCCTGCAGGAACTCGATGTGGTTGCCCTGTCGGATATTCTTTTGCAGGGTATTTTTCGTCTGAGCCATGAGCAGTGTGTTCGTGACCATTTACTCTCCTATTTCAGCGATGTCAATG
>JALVAI010000113.1 GCA_027011235.1 Desulfobulbaceae bacterium | reverse complement strand
GTCCATGCGGCCAAGATAATTTTCCGCGTCATTATGATCATCCCAGCCGCCCAATCCTCCGGTGCCAAGGGTAATGACCTGCGTATCCGCATTATAATTCATTATTTTGATCGCGGTTTTCAGCTTATCGGCAAAGCTGTTATTTTCATAATTGAGATCTTCTTCATTACCGTTGGTGCCCAGATCCGGATCAGGTATCCCATCTATGTTATCGATGAATTGTTCCATCTCGGCTCTTTTGGCAAAGGCATCGGTGATTTTAGGCGATAGGTTAAGCGCCCTGTTGCGGGCCTGGGCCAAGGCATCCATAGTATCCGAGTAACCCCGCTCCGAACTTCGCGAAAAGGGATTGTCGAGATTTTCGCTAATGGAAATCGGCTCTATAATCGGGATCATGCTGAGATTGCCCCGGGCATAGAATCCGGATTCTCCCTCCATGGTCAGAAAGGGCATGATAGTGGTATCATCAATGATGCCTTTACTGTAAAGTACCCGGGCCAGATTGGAAAAGATACCGGCGGCGTCCTGGTTAAAGGTCCCTCGCTGATTCTGCGCCACACATATGCCATGGGAGCGGTTATTATCATTCCATCGCACCTGGCTGAAACAGGTGCGGAAGACATTCAAATCGTCACTCGCCAATAACTCTTCCATGATGTCGCCACCGGCGGCCTTCCAGAATCCATGGGTTGTGGCCAGCAGATTATTACTGCCGAAATATTCGGCATAGTTGGTCTGGGAGAGGTTTTTAAACTGGTCGTAATTGGTAAAATTGCCGGCCAGTTCACTTGGGCCGCCATAGAGAAAAACCATAATGGTCTGCGGCCTGTTAGTATCGTAGGTAGAGGCATTAAAGATGACGTTATCAATCGGCCCGGCAGCGGCAAGACGAGGAAGGGCCGGTATCAGGGAGCTGCAGCCGGCACAAAGGGAGAGTTTTAAAAAGTCGCGTCGATTCATTACTGTACCTCCTGGAACATGTACAGTTCGCTGAGCCTTGAAATATAATCCAGCACGTCTCTGGCTGCATTTTCACGGCCGTAGTAACAGGCTTTTCCGTCAACGTACTCCGTATCACCCAATTTATAGCTCCATTCATAGTCACCATTATCTCTGAGCATATTGTCTATAAACATGGCCATTTCCTGGGAAGTCGGCGGTCGATGGACCATGAATTCAAACAGGTAGGTGATAAACGAACGAAGCGTGCCATCCGGATCATTTACATCAAAGGAAAACCTGTCATCTCCCACCAATGGCGGTCGCCAGCCGTAGGTATTCCAATCCTCGTAAGTGGTTTCTTCATGGGGTCCGCAGACATGGCGCATGAGGATTGTTTCCCGTATATACTTGTGATAATGGGCAAAGGAAAGGGTGTCTAAGGGGGTGCGTTCCAGTTTGCCGAGTTTGTATTTCATCGACGATTGACGCATGTCATCCAGGGCCTCACTGAAATAATAAAAAGTATGCCGGTAATGTTTGTACTCCAGTTTCTTGACCAGGGAATAAAAGAGTTCTTCCGCACTCTTGGCCCTTGAGGAGTAGAGGAGATATTCCTCGGAAAAGACAATCTGCAACAAAACGTCCTGCCAGGTTTCCGGATGGGAGGAAACGATCAGATCTGTGACGCGCTGTTTGTTCGCCTCGTCGTAATCGGTAAAAAAGAAATCAACCAACCGTCGCACACTGCCGCTGATAAATCCATTTGATTTGACCAGCTCACGATAAAACTCAAAACCGGTGGTGACCGTGGTCCCAAACAGGGCCTGCGGCACGGTATTTCTGTTAAGCCCTATGACCAGGGTGTCATGGTCTTCATCAAGAAACCAGTTTTTCAAGGTGGTTGCCGCCTTGGGCACATCCGCATCATTGAAATCTAAGGTGTAGATTTCAAGCATCTCCCGACCATTGTCTTCCGGGCTGCGAAACCGTCGCCAATTGTCGGTGCTGGTCATGTGCAGATAGGTGGAATAACGCATGCCGACATCATCATCCATGTCCATGACCAGCCAGTTATAGACGCTGGAGACATCGGGATAATGCGAAGAATCGAGCTCATAGGCCGGGGAAAACATGATGGTCTGGGTCAGAATATAGGCCATCCAGTTGTGGAGGTAATGCTTGTCCAGATACTTCATGGCGTAAAACCGGGCCAAAATATCAAAGACCTCATAGGGCCGCCAGTTGTTGTCATCCCTGTAATAGCGGCTCTCATCGGTGATTTCCGCCTCCACCTGACCCATATTGTTTTTTTCCTCTGCAAGATCGTGCCGAACCGAACAGAGGAAATGACCCGAGGTAATTTTTTGCTTTAACACAGGATCTGGATAGCCAAAGAAAAGGGTTGCAAGAAGCTTATCGGCAACCTTGCGCTTATCAGCCAGGGGTAGACCGTTAAATTTCCTATCACTCAGTTGGCGTAATTTGTATCCGGATGGCGACATATCCGGTCGGTAATAATAGAGACCCTGATACGAGAGGTCAAACTTGGGATCATCGGCATCATAATGCATGGAACAGGTTGCATTATTGCCAAGTAAGAGGAGGTTAACGGCTCGAAGGGTGAGAATATTTCTGTCTGCCGCACGCGACACCCGAGCAACGGTACAACAACCAATGATCAGTAATATCGCAATAAAACATGGAACTGCAGAATACTGGCCTGACCAATACCGTGTTTTTGCTCCCTCGTTTTCAGCAGTGGTACTAATGATAGCTTTTTCGCTGTCCAATGCAGCCCTCCTGTCAAGTTCATGTTACGTGATACCAACACTCCACTACCTTCTACTACCTGAGAATGGTTTCAGAATAGCGGCTGAAAAACGGCAAAGGAAAAATACCCATAACGAATTTTGATGCAAAAAGCATTCCGATACAATGAGTTATATCGCTTTTTCTGGGAGAAAAGGAAGCGAAGAGGTGCCGAAAGTGGCCCGGCACCTCTTCAGGGTCAGGGTGGGTTACTTAAGAGCGAAAATAGGAAAAATCAGAGGGAAGAAATTAGCTGTTTATCAGTTGTCACTCCGAAGTTTACAGGTTTAAAGCGGTTGTGAAACGGACCTTGACCTGACGGATAATCCTGTCGACATCATCCACCTGCATATTGCGAATTTCGGCAATTTCAAAGGCGTTTAACCCACCGGTTACATGAAGATCAATAATAATATTGGTCAGTGAGGGGAGACGCTGGTAGACTCCGGCCAGAAT
>JALVAI010000112.1 GCA_027011235.1 Desulfobulbaceae bacterium | reverse complement strand
GTCATGTATTCCATGCCCAGGGCATCAGCCTCACGTTCGTTGTCACGGCTGTAATGGGCAAGCAGGGCGCCAGCGCCCATGCCGCCCAACTGCTGGACAAGACCGGCGGCATTTCCGTAACCGGCGGCGCTGGTGGCAACCGTTGCCCCGGCGAGCAACAGGTTGGCCAAGGTTCCCTTGGTGGCTGCTTCGGCGGCATGACGGGCATTGACATGGCCGATCTCATGGCCGAGCAGGGCGGCCAGTTCGGCCTCGTTTTCGAGCTCGACCAGGATGCCCCGGGTGGCGGCAATGGAACCGCCGGGCATGGCATAGGCATTGATGTAGGCAGCGTTCACAGCCCTGAACGAATAGGGCATTTGCGGCCGGTGCGACCGGGCGGCGATTTCCAGGCCGACCCGGTTGATATAGGCGTTGAGCTGCACGTCCTGGACCACTCCGTAATCACTGGAGAACTGGTAAGGGGCCTGCTTGCGGTCCAGGGCTATTTCATCGGCTTTGGAGAGAAAAACAAGCTCATTTTCCCCGGTGACCGGGTCTACGGCGCAGGAGGTAAGAAGGGTTGGCGTCAAAATGGAAGCGGTGGAGACGGCCCCCATCTTCAGGAGTTGGCGGCGGGTTAATCGTCTTGTCTTTGTCTCGGTGTTCATGGCCTGTGTTCCTCCCATGGGAGATTGGTCAAAATTGAGTAAACAGCTCCATAGATGCGGGGTTCACTTGAGGCGCGGGGACCGGCCACGTTGAGAACACGTATGTTATGTTCTTCCAGCCAGGAAACAATGGCGGCCACCGCCTCTGTTTCGGTGATTTCATCAAGGTCAAGGCGCAGGCAGGGACGATCATGGCGGGTGGCCAGGGCTTCGGTCAGGGCGGTGCCGCCGGTCGGAGGACCAAAGCAGAAGATCAGGGTGCCGTCGGCCGCAAGGATATTTTTTTCCGTCCGGTCCCGGTAGCGCGGAGATTCAATCTCTTTGAGGAGATACCTGGCCGGCAGGGGACCGGCCTCTGTTTTTCTACCACAACATATCCAGCCGCCGTGGGGAATGCGCAGAGATATTGCCGCATCCAGAGCCGCCTGGTCCGCCCCGGTCTGTCCTCCGGAAATGATTGTTATTTCAGATAACCTATTATCCATAAGCTGGGTGCAAACAGGGAAGTAGCGGCCGTATGCATCGACGGCCCAGGTTGTTCATGGCTGATGGTTGCAGGATAGTTTGTTACATCCGTATGTCCACCCGGGGTTTGGCCGATGGTTCCTGTTCAATTTGAGTAATACAGATAAGCAATCTGTCCTTATCGCAGCCATATTGCTCCACCAGATGTTTTTTTATCTGCTGCGCCCGTTGCTGGCCAAGCTCCTTTAGTTGCTCCCGCTCCTTGTCGCTGAGCTCTATCTTGCCGTCTTTCCTTTTACCATTGCTTTTCGGTCGGTTCGGGTTCAATTCCCATGCCCCTACCTTGGGGCAAAGCCGAAAATCAACCTCCGGTTTATCCTCCAGTATCTTGGCCAGCCGTTTGAAATAATCCTCACTTTTTTCCGGAAGACTGTCGTCTCCTGGTTTGAACAGGACCGGCGGCAACCGGACTTCGAGAATCCGGCTTCCGACTTCCATGCCAACCCAGGCCAGGGCGCCGTATGGACCAAGGGCATAGACGAGGTAGCCGGAAGCGGCCGGAACAATGGCCTTGCCAAGGGCGGTGATGAGAATATCGGAGATGCCGACACTGAGTTTGTCGATGGGCCCGCTCAAGGGAACATCCAGGGTTATGGTG
This sequence comes from Desulfobulbaceae bacterium, assembly GCA_027011235.1. Lineage (GTDB taxonomy): Bacteria > Desulfobacterota > Desulfobulbia > Desulfobulbales > Desulfobulbaceae > DRLX01. Next base: position 1,461 of record JALVAI010000112.1, on the reverse strand, counting down.
TCCTTGCGGTCCCTGAGCATGGCCAGGGCGGAATCGAGCGGCACAGGCAGTTGGTTGTCAAGCTTTTTGGCCAGTTCCTCTGTAATGGTACTGGTTTTGAGCTGTTGGAGCACCACCTTGTTTTTCATGTCCAGGTAGCGGTTTTTCAGGGAGATATCGCTTGTCAGGCGCATGGACCCGCTTGCCAGCGCCACCCCCACCGATTGCACCGTGTAGGCGGAGAGATGGGACAGGGGATAGTTTTTCAGACTTACATGCAATTGCAGGGCTGGTTCTTTTAAGAAGGGCGCCATGGTTCCGGTTATTTTCAGGGGCGCCCGTTTTTCCAATGTTCCCGTCATCCGGAGAGATGCGGGTTTGTCCGGTTTTTTTGAATCAAGTCCTTTTATCTGCAGGGTCTTGATACCGAGGTTGCTGGTAAAGGGTACGGCAAGGGTGTGGTCCTCAAAGTGGAGGCCGCTTTTGCCCCGCAGGGTTATCCGGGCAAGGGAGAGGGGCGGGGGTTGGGTCGGCGGTCTGGATTTGTCCGCTTTTTTCGTTGTTTTTTTAGAGGAATTACGCATGGCGGCAAGTCGTTTGGCAACCACAAGGCCGCCGTCTTTTTCCCGGACCAGGTGACAGAAAAGATCGGCAAAGGTAAGGGAGTCCCCATGCAGACCGGTTTTGGGAGTCCAGCCGATTGTTGACAGCCTGGCGCTCCCTATTGTGCAGATATTGTCGCCGCTTTTTCCGGGCGTAGTGAGAAAATAGAGATCATCGAAGTTTACACGGTTGACAGAGATTCTATTTTCCGTGTCCGCTGTAAGCTGACGTATTTCAAGACTGTTGAGGCCTGCCAGTCTCGCGTGGTTTTTCTTTGCCGTAATCTTCGGGGTCTGGGCCGTCACCCTGGCGATGGTATATGTTTTCAGGTCTGTGCTGTGCAGCCCACGGATGGTTATGCCGGGCACGGAAATGGCAAGCGGCATGTTCCCGTCAACCTGTACCATCAGATCATCTGCCGTGGCCTTTGCAACCGTGATCGCGCTCCCACCCGGGGCCTGGACAGCTTGCACGATAAATTTTTTCAGGTCGACAAGGGGAGTTTTCTGTTGAGCTATCTTAATGGTTAAACCATTAGCTTTCACTGACCCTGTTCCCTGGACAGCAGGTTTTTTTTGCAGGGATATTTTCCCTTTTTCGGTAATATCTATTGATTGTTGATGGATGGCGAGTCCGGCTTTGATAAGCTCAAGGGAGATATCCTTGCCGCCAATGGTGTTGTCAAGCTGGAGTTGAAGAGGGATTGTTGCACCAAAGGCAACGTTGACCATTCCGGAGTTTGTCAGGGATTTTTGGCCATAGCGGAGGGAATTGGCCTGGGAAACCGTGATACTTTTGCCGGTAAGTTTTCCCTGTGTCGTAACTGTTGATTGTGGCTGTTTCCCCATGCCTGCCCGATAGGAGATGGTCCCGTTCCAG
>JALVAI010000111.1 GCA_027011235.1 Desulfobulbaceae bacterium | reverse complement strand
CCGGTCTCCGGTCCGGGGCAGTGCATGCAGGGGTATTCCGGCACGGAATACCCCTTTTGGTTGTGGCGGTTCAACCACGGTTTTCCTGATGATACAACTTGTCAACATCCACAAAACGTTCGGCAAGGTCAAGGCCCTGCAGGGGGTGAATCTCCATGTCCGGCCCGGCTCCATCCATGGCATTATCGGGGAAAACGGGGCCGGGAAATCCACCCTGATGAAGATCCTCACCGGCTTTATCGCCAGGACCTCGGGCAAAATCCTGATAGAGGGCCGGGAGGTTGCCCTGAAAACGCCGGAGTCCGCCCGCAGGCTCGGCATCGGCATGCTCTACCAGGAACCGCTTGACTTTCCGCAGCTCAGTGTGCTTGACAACTTCATGGCCGCGGCAGCCGACGGTAATCCGCAACGGCAGGCCGAAATCATCACCCGCCTCGGCAACAGGTTCGGCTTCAGCCCGGAGCTGTCCGCCAGACAGGGAAAGTTGACCGTTGGCGAGCGGCAGCAGGTGGAACTGATGCGCCTTGTTCGGGACCAATGCAGGATCCTGATCCTGGACGAGCCGACAACCGGAATCTCCGGCGAACAACAGGAGCTGCTGTTTGGCACCCTGCGCAGGCTGCGCGATGAGGGCAGGGCCATTATTCTGGTTTCCCACAAGCTTGCGGAAATTCACAGCCTCTGCGACCGGGTGACCATCCTCCGCCATGGAAAACCGGCCGGGGAGCAGGAAAAACCATTTGATGAAGAGCAACTGCTCCAGGCCATGTTCGCCACCCTGCCGGCCAGGAGTTCCAGGCCGCCCGGACGGACAGCCGGCAGACCGATACTCACCATGGAAGAGGTCTCGACCAGGGCGGGACGGGTCGGTCTGGACCGGATCACTATCACGATACATGAGGGAGAAATCGTTGGCCTGGCCGGGCTTGACGGTTCCGGCCAGTCGATTTTTCTGCAGATGGCCTACGGTCTGCTCAGGCCGGAACAGGGCAGGGTCAGACTGGCGGCAACCGGCAGGGATGAGATGGCGCGGATTTTCCTGCCCGCCGACCGGCTCGGCAAAGGCCTGATTGCCGGGTTAACGGTCCGTGAACATCAGCTGCTGGCCGGGGCCGCGCCTTTTTTCATTCACAGCGGCTGCGGGCGGGACGAGACCGAAAAGGCGATTGACACCTTTTCCATCATCGGCAGCCCGGACACCATGGCCGAAGGTCTTTCCGGCGGTAACCAGCAGCGGCTTTTGCTCTCGCTTATCCCCCCCGAGGCGAGACTCATCCTGCTTGAACATCCGACCAGGGGCCTGGACCTGCAGTCCAGCAGATGGACCTGGCAATACCTGCGCTCCCTTCTGCCCGACAACGGGGCCATCATCTTTGCCTCACCCGAGCTTGACGAGATCATGGAACAGGCGGACCGGGTCCTTGTCTTTTACAACGGCGGCATCATCCTTGACCGGTCGACAAATCAAACCAGTTACCAGGAAGTATCCCGGGCCATAACCGGCCGGGTATGAGCCATTATGACAAGTGGAACCATCCAGGCCCGTATCCGGGCGGCAATCCTGCAAAGTGTCCCGATTCTCCTTCTTGCCGCCGGTGCGGTCAGCCTGCTCCTCCTGGCCCTTGATTTTTCCCCGATTGGTATCATCCATGCCATGGCCGCGGGTTCCTTGGGCTCCTGGCTCAAATTTTCGCAACTGCTTTCCATCTGGGTACCGCTGCTGCTCTGCTCCTGCGGCCTGCTTTTCACCTTCAGGGCCGGACTCTGGAATATCGGCGTTGAGGGGCAGGTGGTCATGGGCGCCATCGGGGCCACCATTCTCCTGCGCATGAATCCTGGTTTTCTGCCGCCTCCGATCACAATCATTGGTGCCATGGCCGCCGCCTGCATCGGCGGCGGCCTGTGGGGCCTGCTGGCCGGTGTCCTGAAAACCCGGGGCGGGGTCAATGAGATCTTCGGGGGGCTTGGTCTCAACTTCGTGGCCCAGGCCATTATCCTGTATCTGATTTTCGGACCCTGGAAACGGGCCGGCATCGCCTCAATGAGCGGAACCGATATCCTTGCCCGCGACCTGTGGCTGCCAGCGCCCATCGGTTGGCGGGTGGCGCCGGCAGCTCTTGTCACCGCCATTGCCGTCTTTGTCCTTACCTGGATCTTTCTTGATCACACTCTTTTTGGCCTCAAGGTCAAGGCCGTTGGCCTCAACCGGAAGGCGGCCCGGCTTTTTCATATAAACCCGGACCGGTATGGCCTGGCTGCCATCATGATCGGCGGCGCCCTGGCCGGACTGGCGGGCGGCCTCCAGGTCACCGGTGTCTACCACCGCCTTATTCCTGCCGTATCAAGCGGTTACGGGTATCTGGGTCTTTTGGTGGTCATGCTGGCAAACTACAAGACCCTGCCGGTGCCCCTGATTACCCTGTTTTTTGCCTGGCTGGCAGCGGGTTCCATCCAGTTGCCGATCATGCTCCGGATTGATTCGTCCCTGTCCGGGGTCATCCAGGGCGCCTGCGTGCTGAGCGGACTGCTGGTCCACGGTCTGCGCACCCGGAGGCAGGGATAATGGAGATCTCCGCCGCTCTTTTCCTGGCCGGCATCGCCTCATCGGCGGCGCCCCTTGTTCTGGCCGCCCTGGGCGAGACCCTGACCGAGAAAGCGGGTGTTATCAACCTGTCTCTGGACGGCGCCATCCTGCTCTCGGCCATGGCCGGTTTTGTCGTCGCCGCCCGCACCGGTTCCACGGCCATGGGCTTTGCCGCCGCTGCCGGGACCGGCATGCTCACCGCCCTGGTTCTGGTGGTGATCAGTATATATCTTGGCCAGTCGCAGGTGGCGACAGGATTTGCCCTGACCTTTCTCTGCCGTGACCTGGCCTATTTTCTGGGGGCACCCTTTGCCCGTACTGCCGGGCCGCAGTTATCCATCGTCCCTGTGCCCATACTGGCGGACCTGCCCGTCATCGGCCCTCTGTTCTTCCAGCACTCACTAATCGTCTACGCCAGCTTTATCGCCATCCCCCTGCTCTGGTTTTTCATCTACCATACCCCGCAAGGCCTTGTCCTGCGCTGCACGGGAGAAAACCCAGAAGCCTGCTGGGCCCGTGGCATTCAGCCCAGAAAGATACAGACCATTTATACCCTTGTCGGCGGCGCCCTGATCGGTCTTGCCGGCGCCGCCTTTTCCCTGGCGATCAAGCCGGGCTGGGGACGGCCGCAAGGGTGCGAAGGCATGGGT
>JALVAI010000110.1 GCA_027011235.1 Desulfobulbaceae bacterium | reverse complement strand
AAACGGCTTTCCCTGGTCGGCCAGACCCTGGGCGAGGCCATGGGCAGGACCGGACCCAATCTTGGTTCGGTGCAGATTATCCTGCTCGATTCGGCCAGGCGCGGTATTCATTCCAATGACCTCATGATTCTCTGGGAAAAGGAAATCGGCGCCATCCCCGGCGCCCGGGCGCTCAGTTTCCACGGCCTGTCATCCGGCCCTGCCGGCGCCGATATCGAAATCTGGCTCCAGGGTGATGATATGCGGGCCCTGGTTGATGCCGCCGGAAGCCTGCAGCAGAAGCTACGAACCTATCAGGGTGTTTTCCAGGTCCGGTCCGATTACAGCCCCGGCAAAAATGAGCTGCGCCTGTCCCTGAAACCGGAAGCGCGGACCCTTGGCCTGACCGTGGAAGAGCTTGCCCGCCAGGTCAATGCCGGTTTTTTCGGCATGGAGCCCTTTCGGCTCCAGCGCGGCGAGGATGATATCCGGGTCAAGGTCAGGTATACAAAACTTGAACGCAGCCGGTTGACGGATTTTTACGGCATGCGCATCCGCCTGCCCGATGGCGGTATGGTCCCCCTGCGCTCGGTGGCGGATATTGATTTTGGCCCCGGCTATTCCACCATAACCCGCACCGACGGCCAGCGCAGGATCGCTGTCAGCGCCGAGGTTGACCCCAAGCAGACCAATTCCCGGGAAATCGTCGCCGACCTGGGGGCCGGTTTTTTCAGAAAGCTGCAGGCGCGGTATCCGGGCCTGCACATCTCCCTGCAGGGGGAGAAGAAAAACATGCGCGATTCCTTTGCCTCGCTAAAGGTGACCTTTCCGCTGGCTGTTGTCGGCATATTTGTTATCATTGCCACTATATTCAGGTCCTATATTCAGCCGTTGGTGATTCTTGTGACTGTACCGTTTGGTATCATCGGCGCGGTTATCGGCCATCTTGTTTTCGGGTACACCCTGTCGATGATGTCCATGTTCGGCATGGTTGCCCTGACAGGCGTAGTCGTCAACGATGCCATAGTCCTGATCGAGCGGATCAATGAAAATCTTGCCGAAGGAATGCCGTTTTTTGAGGCGATCAGGCAGGCGGGCAGTCGCCGTTTCCGGGCTATTTTACTGACATCGCTCAGTACGGTCGGCGGCTTGGCGCCCCTGATCATGGAAACGGATATGCAGGCCAGGTTTCTCATTCCCATGGCCCTGTCGCTGGCCGCCGGGGTGACATTTGCCACAGCCCTGACCCTGGTCCTGATTCCCAGCCTGCTTGCCATTGTCAATGATATGCGGCGGGCGGTTGTCCGGGTGCGGACCGGAAGGTGGCCGAGCCGGGAGGAGGTGGAACCGGCACGCAGCCGCAGGCAGAATGTCCTGTACCGATCCACGCCCCAAGAGCTCGAACAATGAACTGCACCCGCGGCAAGCTGCCGGATATCAACAATGTTTTACGCCCCACCGGGCCGACTGTCGGCCTGAAAATTCAGTGGCCCCATGATGTGGCCCAGTTCCGCAACCATCTATGAGGACGTAATGAAGCGAATCATTGTACTGTTTTTCTTTCTCTCCTCCCTGACCGCTGCCGGTGCGGGAGCCGGGGAAAAGGCTGTTACACCTGTACCCGATATTACCGCTGTCAAGGTGCTTGACCTGGTGACTGCCCAGAAAATCGCCCTGGCCGGTAATCCGGATATGGCTGCGGCCATGAGCAGGGTTGAGCAGGCAAGGGAGCGGATCAGGCAGACGGCTGCCGCCTGGTGGCCCAGCCTGGATGCGAGTCTCAGCGGCACCAAGACCAGGCTGGCAAAGAATTTTTACAGCAACAGTCGCACATTTTCCTTGTCTGCCGATCACTCCCTTGACCGGACCTCGGATGATTTCAAGGCGGGACTGCAGGCAACATGGGTCCTGTTTGACGGTTTTTTTCGTTCCTGGAAGCAGCAGCAGGCAAAGTTCAATGCAAAAGGGTTTGCCGCCGCCCTTCGCGACAGCCAACGGCTGTTGGCCTTCAATGTTGCCGAGGCCTTTTATAATGCACAACTTGCCCAGACCAGAGTTGATATAGCCCTGGCTGATAAAAAGTTCTACCTGAGCCAGCTCAGGGATGCGGAAAACAGATATGAGGTCGGCACCGGTGGCTGGGGCGATGTCCTGAATATCAAGGTCCAGCTTAATTCGGCAAAAACCGACCTGATGCTCAGTCGGCGCCAGTTTGAGGCGGCCGGTTATGGCCTGGCCGCCCTGATGGGAATAGAGGATGCCGCCTTTCCCAAGGGGTTGCGTTTGGCCGAACTGGACCGTGATGTCAAGCTCCCAGCCACCCAGGAAGACCCTGCAAAGCTGATCAAAGAGGCCCTGGCCGCCCGGCCCGATATTCAGCGGCTGGAAATGCTTGCCCGTGAGGCCGAGGCCGGCAGCGGTCAGGCAAAGGCCTCCTTTTATCCCAGGGTGCAGCTGGTCGGTGCCGTCAATGGCGACAGCCCGGACGACACCTCGTTTGGCGCCGATGATTTCGGCAATACCATCGGTGTCAACATTGCCTGGAATCTCTTTTCCGGTGGCAGAGACAGGGCACGGTACTTTGAGGCCCGGCACAAGCAGCGGGAGGTTGCCTACACACTGGCCTCATTGCGCAACAGGGTGGCAGCGGAAATCCGGCAGGACCTTGCCCTGCTGGCCGCGGCCGAAGAGCAGGTCCGTCTGCAGAGGGAGAGCGTCAAGCTGGTCAGAGAGAACAGGGAGCTGGCCAAGAATGAATATGAGGCCGGAGAGACCTCGCTGGTGCGGCTCAACGAGGCCCAGCGCGACCTGACCACCACCTACAGCCGCCTTGCCCAGGCCCTGGTCGGGTATCACCAGGCCCGTCATCGCCTGTTGGCGGCCTGTGGCAAGAATCTTGAAACTCTCGATATCAAGAATGACAGGGAATAAATTATGATTGCGTTGTAAAAATTTCTATCTACAGCGTCCTGTCCCTGGACGGGTCACAAGGGACCCGCCTCGGAACACTACTCCTCGAAATATATCTTACCCGTATATTTTTGTTTTTACTTAGCTATCCTTGGAAAGAAAATCTTTTCTCCCAATTCCGGTTTTTTGCGTAAACTTTTACCTTCGGAACCTTTTGAATTAATTGGGTTTCAAGCAATGAAGACTCTATTGATATTGAAACTGGGAAGTCCTGCTATCAGGACCAGGTCAAGTTAACATACCCATTGCCCTGGTTGACGCCATTACTTTCCGAGCCGCGGGACGGAACCAGGT
>JALVAI010000109.1 GCA_027011235.1 Desulfobulbaceae bacterium | reverse complement strand
CCTGGGTGATATTGTCCATACCCTGCCCTTTCTGGCCGCTGTCCATAACAGATTTCCGCAGGCGGAAATTCACTGGGTTGTGGCCAGGGGCCTGCATTGTTTTCTTGAAGGCCATCCCATGATTACAAAACTCTGGATCATGGATAAGGATAAGTGGAAAAAGATGGGCCGCCTGCACAGATCAATTCCGGAAATCATTCGTTTTGGCCGAGCCCTTGCCGCTGAACAGTTTGATATTTCGGTGGATCTTTCCGGGCTGTTGCGCAGCGGCCTGATCACCTGGGCGACGGGAGCCCGGGAAAGACTGGGTTTTTCCGATTCGGACGAGGGCAGCCCGTTGTTTTACACCCATAAAATCAGGGGTGGCGAAAATATCCATGCCATTGACAGGTACCTGAAACTGGCCCGGTTGATGGGCTGTGATGTATCAAAGGTGGAGCATCCCATGCCGCCCATTGAGGGGGAAATCCCTGAAATTTCCTTTTTGCCCGAGCGGTTTTGCGTCATTGCCCCATCTGCCGGTAAGGATGCCAATAAATGGCCGGCGGAGCGCTTTGGCAGGCTGGCGGCCGGACTTCCTCTTTGTTCGGTTGTGATAAGTAACAGGGCGGACGCGCCGGTGGTCGATGAGGTGGTAGCCGCCAGTGGAGGCAGGGCAATTTCCATGGCCGGAAAAACGGGCTTGAAAGAACTGGCAGCCCTGATCTCCAGGGCCGAGTTTTTCATATCCAATGATACCGGACCAATGCATATCGCCGCTGCTCTCGGCATACCCGTATTTGCCATTTTTGGCCCGGCAAATCCGGTGCGGACCGGACCCTATGGCCCGGGACACACGATTATCAGAAAGGAGATGTCGTGTTCCCCCTGTTACCGGCAAAAGCCCTGCAGCCATTGGCGTTGTATGCAAGATTTGTCTGTTACCGAAGTACAGGATACCATCCTGTCAAATATTGATATCGCCGTTGCCGGTCAACGGCGATAGAGGATACTGGTGTGGAGATCAGTGTAATAATCACAACCTACAACTGGCCCGAGGCGCTTGCCCTATCCCTTAAAAGTGTTCTTGCCCAGAAACAACTGCCTCTCGAGGTAATTGTGGCTGACGATGGTTCTACCTCGGAAACCGCGGAAATGATCAGGAGTATAGCCGCCAATGCTCCCATTCCGGTTATTCACTCCTGGCAGGAGGACAAGGGCTTTCGTCTCGCCCGTAGTAGAAATCGTGCCATTGCCAGGGCGCGGGGAGAATACGTCATCCTTATTGATGGTGATATCATTGCCGAACGTCATTTCGTGCATGACCATCACCGGTTTGCCCGCAAAGGCTTTTTTGTTCAGGGAACCCGGGTCTTGCTGACAAAGCAGCTGTCGCAACAGATCCTCCGCACCGGCGAGTTGTCCGCCAACTGTTGCAGCGCTGGTGTCGGCAATAGAAAAAACTGCCTGCGTTCTGATCTTCTGGCAAATATTTTTTCTTTTAAAAGTAGAAGGTTACCGGGCATTAAGACCTGTAATTTCGCTTTCTGGCGGCAAGATGCTATCCGGGTGAACGGGTTTAACGAGGACTTTGTGGGCTGGGGACGGGAGGATTCGGAGTTTACCGTCAGGTTGATGAATATCGGTCTGCGGCGTCAGAATGTCAAGTTCAATGCTCTTGCCTATCATCTCTACCATTCCAAGAGTGATCGTCGCCACCTTTCGGACAACGATAAAATATTAAAGCACAGCATCCAAAAAAAACTATCATGGTGTGAAAATGGACTAGAGCAACATTTATTGTCCACCCAGCGCAAGGTCCATGATTGTGGGGTTAACAGGACAGGGGAACCTGGCCGGTGAGCAGAGGTACGTATTGTGAGAGGTTACAGACTACAGACATGTCTGCCCATAAATAAATCTGCATGTGCAGATCAGCGCCACTCCTGCCCAATTGTCAGAATCCACCCATGCGCAAATCGACAGGATATTGGGTATGAAGTCAAAATTCAGAGTTTGTACCGGCCCATGGAGCAAATTGTGTCCAAGTCGGTACACAGTTACACAGAGCTGTGATTATTTTTGAATGGGCGGCGATTCGGGAGGCTGCCAGTTGGCCTGTAACTCCACTAATTTGGCGTATTTGTAAAATGTTCCCTGAAAGTTGCCAAGGGCAATGACCATTCCCGGCCAACCGTCAAGGATTCCCCTTTTGATAATATACATGTGGAAAAAGGACCAGCAGCCCCGGGCCAGGGCTGTGACCATGGTGGCCTTGCGGCCGTTTGCCTGCAGTTTTTGGGCACCAAGGGTTGAATATTTATTGGCCTTGTGTGCGACTTCTTCCAGATTCTTAAAGGGAACCTGCCAGATGGCCTGTTTCAGGTAGCCGGGCGGTTTTGCCGAGACGATTTGGTATCCCTCATGGACCTGGTCCTGGTTGTTGAATACGAGCGCTCCCTTTTTAAAGAGTTGCGGTTGGCGATAATCTGGATAAAAACCGGAATATTTCATCCAGCGGCCCATGAAGAAATTTCGGCGGGGAATATAGTAGGCGTCGGCCGGCTCGGGAAGGGAAATGGTCTGCAGGATTTCGTCACGGGCCTCGGGCGTACAGCGTTCATCGGCATCCAGAGAAAAGATCCAGCCATGGCTGCAGGCGGCCATGGCCCGATTCCGCAGATCGCCAAATCCGTTAAACTCTATCTGCACAACCCTGGCCCCCATTTCCTCGGCAATGGCAGCGGTGTCATCGTCACTGAAAGAATCGGCAACAACGATTTCATCGGCCCACAGTACGGAGTTAATGGCCGAACGGATCTTATCCGCCTCGTTATAGGCGATAATATAAACGGAAAGCAGGTGGGAATTCATGCCCGACGAACAGCCTGGGGTCTGGGTCTGCCGCCGCCTGCCAACTGGACCACGATGCGGTCAGTCTTTTGCAGCCGGCCGACCAGGGTTTTGAATAGATGTTTGGACACGTCAGGATATTTTTCTATCAGTTCTTCCAGCTTATCACCGGGATAACGCTTGACAGTGCATCGACCGGCTGAAACGATGGAGGCGCTGCGGACTTCATTTAAGATCGAGGCCATTTCACCGAAGTATTCCCCTGGTTCTGTAATTTCAGCGATTTTTTTCCCCCCTCGCAGCACCGCGACCTTGCCTCGAACCAGCTTGAAGAAATCCTTGTCCTTGTTTCCCTCCTGGATGATGGTATCGCCTTCCTGATATTCTTCCACATCAGGGTTGACCAGATAGGCGGGCAGGCTGTCTTCATGGACTACTGTACGGCGCAGGACCTCTTCTAAGCTGGTTATACCTTCCCTGGCCTTTTGCAGGGCTGCCTGGCGCAGGGTATACATCCCCTCTTGAACCGCTACCTTGCGCAGCTGTTCCTCGGAAACCTCGGCCTGGATGGCTTTGGCTACCTCATCGGTTACCTCCATCAGTTCAAAAAAACCGACCCGGCCCTTGTATCCCAGGCCATTGCATTCCGAACATCCCTTGGCCTTGAACAGCTGCAGGTCGTCAATCTCTTCCTCTTTAAAGCCGGCCGCAATCAGTTCTTTTTTGCTATAGGTGGCCGGTTCCCGGCATTTGAGGCAGAGGCGCCGCCCCAGCCTCTGGGAAAGGACCATGGTCAGGGAAGAGGCCAGCAGGTAGGGTGGAATACCTATATCGACCATACGGCCGACCGTGGCCGGAGAGTCATTGGTATGCAGGGTTGAGAAGACAAGATGGCCGGTCATTGCCGCTTTCATAGCAATTTCCGCGGTATCGATATCACGAATCTCACCAACCATGATGATGTCCGGATCCTGACGAAGAAAGGCCTTGAGGGCAGCGGCAAAGGTCATGCCGACCTCGGTGTTGACGTTAACCTGGTTGATACCCTTGAAGTTGAACTCCACCGGATCTTCCGCCGTCAGGATTTTAATGTCCTCGCTGTTGAGTGAATTAAGCGCTGAATACAGGGTTACGGTTTTACCGGAACCGGTCGGACCGGTAACAAGAAGCAACCCCTGGGGCCGATTGAGACACCGTTTGAGGGCATCAAAGGTCTTTTGTTCAAAGCCCAGCTTGGTCAGGTCGACGTTGAGTGAGCTTTTATCCAGGATACGAAGGACAATGCCTTCGCCATGGAGCAGGGGCAGGGTTGAGACGCGAAAATCTACCGCCCTGTTGCGGCCCATCCGCATTTTAATACGACCATCCTGGGGAACACGCCGTTCTGTGATATTGAGATCGGCCAGGATCTTGACCCGGGCAATGAGGGCGTTTTTAATGGTCAGCGGCAGGTTCATGGACTTAAAAAGCGCCCCGTCTTTCCGGTAACGGACCTGCATGGTTTTTTCAAAAGGTTCAATATGAATATCACTGACCCCTTCCTGGACGGCCTTGACCAGAATACCATTCACCAGCTTGATAATCGGGGCATCGGAGGCGGAAAACTGATCAAAACTGCTCTCATCCTCATCACCGGTCTCGATTTCAAAATCTTCAGCAGCATCGGACACCAGGGCGCCGAAATCCTCGATCTGGGTGATCTCTTCCGCCTCCAGGTCGTCTTCCGGCTGGGAGGCAAAAAATGATTGATACTCCTCCTCGTCAATCTTGTAGTATTTCTTGTAGGCATCAATGATGTCCTTTGCCGTGGAGACACAGACATCAAGATCCATGTTGACCAAGTCCTGCAGCTCCTCCACCTCGATATGGTCGGTGGGCTCGGCCATGGTGACCTGGAGGGTGTTGCCGGCCCGGCGCAGGGGAAAAGCGAGGAATTGTTTTGCCTTTTCATAGGGGAGCAGTTCCAGCACATCCGGACTGGGCACCTCGTCCTCGAGCGAGACCAGGGTATAGTTATGCATGCGGCTGAGAAACTTGGCAATGGTATCCCGCTCCAACGTACCGTTTTCAAGCAGGATACGCCCCAGGCGCTCACCGGTCTTTCGATGGATCTTTTTTGCCTGTTCAAACTGGTTGGCGGTGATGTAGCCAGCTTTTTGCAGGAGTTCACCGATCTTGAACTTACCGGCCCCGGACTGGTCCTTGACCGTCCGCTTCCGGGAGGTTTTCCGGTGAATATTCTTTTTGGCGGCAGTTGTCTTGGCCATGAAGGATGTCTGTTTTTTTCTGAGGGTAATTCTCTATGAAGAAGATAGTTTATGCTATAATACTACAAAAAAGAAACCGGGTCAAAAGTAGTCGCTACTTTTGACCCGGTTTTTTGGGAAAAGGAAATTATTAACAATCAGTCACGTAGTCCATGAAAATAATACTTCCATGGTCAGCAAGAAAATGGGATCAAAAGACGCCCTTCACCTTGCCGGTTTCCACATCGACGTCAATACGACGATAGGCCGGATCAGAGGCCGTACCCGGCATCAGGCTGATGGCGCCTGCCACCGGCACGACAAAGCCCGCTCCCTTGTAGGTGAGAATGTCGCGGATGGGCAGGGTCCAGCCCTTGGGCACTCCTTTCAATTTGGGATCGTGGGAAAGGGAGAGGTGGGTTTTCACCATGCAGGTGGTCATCTCTTTCATCTCCGGATCGGCCTCGATACGTTTGAGCTTGGCAGCCGCCTCGGGTGAGTAACTGACACCGTCGCCGCCATACACCTCTTTGACAATCAGTTCAATACGCTTGGAGAGGGGAGTGTCCAGGTCGTAGAGAAATTTGAAATCGTTGGGTTCTTCACAGGCGTCGGCAACAGCATCGGCAAATTCTAGGGCCCCTTCACCGCCATGCTCCCAGTGCCGTGACAGGGCAACCCTGGCCCCGGCTGCCTCAGACAGACGCCGAACAGCGGCGATTTCATTATCCGTGTCGGTATAGAAGGCGTTGATGCAGACAACTGGGTTGATGCCGGCCTTCTTGACGGTCTCGATGTGGTGGATAAGGTTGGCACACCCTTTTTCGACCCATTCCACGTTTTCACCTTCATATTCCTTGGGCATGGGTTTACCGGGCACAGGAATCGGGGCACCGCCATGACATTTGAGGGCCCTGATGGTGGCGACCACGACCGCACAGTTTGGTTTCAGGCCGGAATAGCGGCATTTGAGGTTCCAGAATTTTTCAAAGCCGATGTCAGCGCCAAATCCGGATTCGGTTACGTTGTAATCTGCCAGTTTCAGGGCAACCCGGTCGGCAATGACCGAGGACTGGCCGATGGCGATATTGGCAAAGGGGCCGGCATGGACAATTACCGGCTGTCCCTCCAGGGTTTGCATCAGGTTGGGGTTGATGGCATCAACCATCCAGGCCGTCATGGCGCCGTCCACCTCGAGATCAGCCGTTGTGATCGGCCGGTCCTGCTTGTCGTAGGCCACAACAATCCTGCCGATACGTTCCCGCATGTCTTTCAAGTCCTTGGCAATGGAGAGAATGGCCATTATTTCCGAAGAAACCGCAATGTTAAAGCCGGACTGCATGGTCATGCCGTCCATCTTGCCGCCTATGCCCATGGTAATGTTGCGCAGGGCCTGGGCGCAGAAATCCATGATCCATCTGAACTCAACCTTTTTGGGATGGATGTCCAGTCGTTTCAGGTTGCGCATGGCCAACTGCTCGTCAGTATAGTTGCACTCATGCTGCATGCGGGCGGAAAGGGCAACCATGCCCAGGTTATGGGCATTCATGATGGCGTTGATATCACCGGTCATGCCCAGGGAAAAGGGTGTCAGGGGGATACACTGGGCCAGGCCGCCGCCTGCGGCAGAGCCCTTGATATTCATGGTCGGTCCACCGGAAGGCTGCCGGATGGCGCCAACAACCGACTTGCCGCGTTTTCCCAGGCCCTGGACAAGCCCCATGGCACAGGTGGATTTTCCCTCACCAAGCGGCGTAGGAGAGATGGCAGTAACATCAATGTATTTTCCGTCCGGTTTGTCCTTTAACCGGTCAAGAATCTTACGGTAATCCAGTTTGGCCAGATAATGGCCGTGGGGAAGCAGTTCTTCTTTTTCCAGGCCGAGCTGTTCGCCCAGTTCATAGACTGTTTTCATCCGGCTTTCAGCTTCTTCTGCAATTTCCCAGTCCGCGTGCTTGGTGGGATCCAAAACCATAGGGTCCTCCTTTACGTAGTAAGGTGAGTGGGGGGTAGAGTATGAGACAGCCCAGGAAGACTCCTGTGCTAATAACGACGATAATCCCAAAAAATTAGCAGGTTTGAGGGGAGATGTCAATAAAGAGCGCCTGTAAAATCACGATGCGATCTGGTAACCTGCTGAAAAATATAATGGAAAATGTTACCTGAGCCTGCTGGTTCCCGGGAAAATGATTTTTCGTTTCCGCCTGCTTTTTCGGCAATATTCAGGCATCAGCCAAGGTGCATATTTTCGCATGCCTTTTCATGCCCTGGATGTGGTGGATGAACCGAAATTCCTTGTCGTCGGGTTGTTCCTGGAATCCTCAGTGAAAAATATCAGGGAAGCGGCTTTTGAACTCTTCCTGCAGGGGGATCATTACTTCGCGCATGGATGGTTCGGCCGCCTTGGTTGTCCGAAGTTTGAAAATATGGCGCCACTCCGCCAGGTTGGCGTAAACGATCAGTTCTGTTTTGCAGGAGTTGGGCAGGACGGTCCTGGCCGCCTGCGGGCTGGAAGTCTCAAGGAGCTGCAGATACATCTTTTCCGTCTCCAGCATGGCCCTGTGCCAGATGGCGTATTCCGGACTTTCTTCTTCAAAAAACATGGGCTTGATAAAGGTGACCTCATTGCCGAATTTATCGTCACTGTAACGGCAGTACCGCTGGCTTTCCTGGAGAAAGGAACAGGGACGATGGCGGACGATTTCGTGGGTAATGGCCCGGTTGACGATAAATTTGACTCCGATATGGCGATGTTTGGCCCGTTGTTCCGGGGGAAGGCGGTCAACATCTGCCAGCTCTATTTTTTTTACCGAAATTGTCGGATCGTCCTCCAGTCCGTTTTCCGGCAGGATGGTACTGAAAAAATAGGGATGACGACGATTGAGGTAACTGCACATGGCCCGGACCATCGCACAGTCCGGGTGGAACATGAGCATTTCGCGGAAGGCCCGGACACTGCCGGTGACAAGCAATTCATCTCCCTGGCGGTCAATATGCAGGTATTTGGGCTGGGTGAGGAACAGGTCGATTACCTTCTGCTGATCGCTGCAAAGTACCTGCAGGGTAACGACCCCCATTTCCAGGACCGAGTTATGCCCATGTTCCGCCATTTTGGTGACAAAGGGAAGGGCGGAGTCGCGGTCGATCTTGTCCTCGCTCTTGTAACAGATGCGGCCACAGAATTCGATACGAACAGCCAGGCTTTCATGGTCAAGATGGTCCAGCACTTCAAACGAGGGCGGTACTATGTGCATCGTTCTTTCCCTTTGGTCGTATTTTTTCGGGTGGATGCCGCGTTGGCAACCGGAATGGGGGACTGTTTATTCCGCGTAGTTTTGCGTTCTCCCGCTTTTGCCTTCCTATTCGTCTTCTTTCCAGAAGGGTGATAATTTGCGCAGGTTGGCGATAATGGCCGGCATTTTGTCCAGGACCAGGTCCACCTCTTCTTCGGTGTTGTAAATGGAAAGACTGAAGCGGATGGAGCCGTGGGCCGCTGTAAACGGTACTCCCATGGCCCGCATGACATGAGATGGTTCAAGGGAGCCGGAAGTACAGGCCGATCCCGAAGATGCGCAGATATTATACCGATCCATGTGCAGGAGTATGGCCTCGCCTTCGACAAATTCAAAACTGATGTTGCTGGTATTTGGAAGACGTTTTTCCGGATGTCCGTTAAGCATGGATTTCGGAATGGTGGAAAGCAGCCCTTTTTCCAGTTTATCACGCAGGGCCTTGACCCTGGTATTTTCATCCTCCAGGGATTGGCCGGCCAGCTCACAGGCACGGCCAAGGCCGATAATTGAGGCCACATTTTCCGTGCCGCCCCGTCGTCCCCGTTCCTGATGACCACCGTTGAGAAAGGGGACAAACGGGGTGCCCTTGCGGACATAGAGGACTCCCACACCCTTGGGCGCATGCAGTTTGTGGCCGGAGAGGGAAAGAAAATCAATATTGTTTTCCCGCATATTTATGGGGATCTTGCCCACGGCCTGGACCGCGTCGGTATGAAAGAGAATGCCTCGTTCCCGGGCCATGGCCGCCATTTCTTCAACCGGAAATATGACCCCGGTTTCATTGTTTGCCCACATGATCGAAATGATGGCAGTGTCATCGGAGAGCGCCTTTTTGTAACTGTCCATATCGAGCAGACCGTCGGCGTCGACCATGAGCCTGGTCACTCGATGTTTATGACCGGTGAGCTGGGTCAAACTTTCGCACAGGTTTTTGACCGCCGGGTGTTCCACTCTCGTGGTAATAACGTGCCTGTTCTCCGGGTAGGTCTGCAGCGCGGAGAGAATGGCGGTGGAATCACTTTCCGTGCCGCAGCTGGTAAAGACAATCTCTTCGGGGTCGGCCCCGAGAAGATCCGCCACCTGGGCCCGGGCCTGTTCAATGGCCCGGCCGACCATGCCGCCGAATGTGTGCATTGATGAGGGGTTACCGTAACAATCGGTCAGAAAGGGCATCATGGCATCAACCACTTCAGGCGCAATGCGGGTGGTTGCATTGTTATCCATGTAGATGACCTTGTCACTTCCGCAGTTCATTATTTATCCTCCTCAACGATCAGGGTATCGACGACCTGCTCACGCA
This sequence comes from Desulfobulbaceae bacterium, assembly GCA_027011235.1. Lineage (GTDB taxonomy): Bacteria > Desulfobacterota > Desulfobulbia > Desulfobulbales > Desulfobulbaceae > DRLX01. Next base: position 1,394 of record JALVAI010000109.1, on the reverse strand, counting down.
GTTTCTTCTCCACATATTCTTTCAGGGTCGTCCGGGAGGATTGGCAGCCGGAACAGGCCCCGCGCAGGGAGACGGTAACAAAATCCCCGTCCACGTCCACAAGTTCGATATCCCCGCCGTCCTTTTTCAGGGTCGGCCTGATTTCGCGTTCCAGGACCTGCTCGATTTTTTTGATCTTCTGCAGGGTGGTCATGCGCTGGTCCTTATGGGGTTTGCTTTTTTCAGCGGCAATGCCTTCAACGGTCTGTTGAAGAATTTCACGCAGCCGGTCTTCACATTTCCCACAACCGCCGCCGGCCTTGGTGAAGTTGGTGATCTCTTCCACCGAGCGCAGATCGGACTCCTTGATGGCACGAATAATTTCAAGGTCGGTCACCCCAAAGCATTCACAGACGACCTCACCTTCGGCCATGGGCAGGATGACTCCCTTGTAATCGGCAATAGCGGCTTCCAGGGCCTCGCGCCCCATGACCGAGCAGTGCATTTTTTCCTTGGGCAGGCCGCCCAGGGCCTCGGCAATGTCCTCGTTGGTTATTTTGGATGCCTCTTCAATGGACATGCCCTTGATGATTTCGGTCAGCACCGAGGATGAGGCAATGGCCGAGGCACAGCCAAATGTCTTGAATTTGGCATCGGTGATGATACCGTTGTCGTCAACCTTGATGGTCAGTTTCAGTGCGTCTCCGCAGGAGAGAGAACCGACATCACCCGTACCGCTGGGATTTTCCAGCTCCCCGACATTTTGCGGGTTCATGAAATGCTGTTGAACTTTATCCGTATATTCCCACATGGTAGTTCCTTGATTCTGTTGTTGATCAATCCGGGAGAGAAAACTCTGTATTTCTCCCCGTTCTCTAATTGATAAATGCTACTTTAAGGAAGAATAACCATTTCGGCAAGCACCTATTTCCGCCCGACTGGAAAAAAGCATTTTTCTCCGCCTCTCCCCCCTTTGCCATCCCATTGCGGCTGGCATGTTGGCACCATCTCGGTAGATGGTGGTGTTTTTGTGGCGTGTGCCGGATCGCCGGCCAGGTGGGAAGTTTTCATCGGAAAAAAGGATCCATGTTTTGTATCAGTTGACTGTTGTAATAATCGTATCCGAAAATGTTATAGGGACAAAAGAGAACTTGTTGAACTGCCTTGGAAAGAATTTATTGTTTGGGTTGACCGAAAGAGAAAAATTTTTTATTGATAAAGCCTCTGCAATATACTTTACAGCTAATGCGGGCCCTGCCCGCACCCCAAGTCTGTAGGGGCGGCTTCAGCCGCCTTGGGAAAGGCATGCCAACTAAATTTAACGCTTTCCCAAGGCGAATAAATTCGCCCCTACAGGATGTGCAACAATTATGTTGCATGCGCAAGAGAACGAGACAATCGGTTAAAATAACGAG
>JALVAI010000108.1 GCA_027011235.1 Desulfobulbaceae bacterium | reverse complement strand
GGTGTCGGTGCATAACCTGAAATAGAAATCTTCCCTGAACTTCCCCTCTTTTATCAGGCGGCCAAGGTTCTGATTGGTTGCGCCGATGAGACGTCCCTGGAAACGCAGGCTTGTATGGCTGCCCACCGGATTAAAGGTGCGTTCCTGCAGGATACGTAACAGCTTGATCTGGGTCTGGATACTGATCTCGCCGATTTCATCGAGGAAAACCGCTCCCTGCCTGCTTGATCGGGCAAAAATTCCCTGGTGCTCGGCCACGGCTCCGGTGAACGCGCCCCGGGCATGCCCGAACAGTTCCGACTCTATGAGCTGTTCCGGATACTGGCAGAGGTTGATGGCAAGAAAGGCCCGGGTAAAACTGGTGGTAAAGCGGTGGGTTTTATTGTCATAGGAAATATATCCGGACCGGCCGATGGCAGCGGCTGCCAACCCTTTGCCGGTGCCGGTTTCGCCGACCAGCAGGGTTGAAAAATCTTCAAGTTTATCGATCAGGTTTTGCGCGTACTGCCTGATGTCATGGGTAAACAGGGTATTCCAGAGGCGGGCGCGCAGCTCTTCCATGCAGGGGCTGTTGCCGATCATGCTTGTGTGAATAAAGAAAAATGCCCGCCGCATCTGGAAGAAGAGGGCAATGTATTGGTTGCTCTCTCTGGCTGAAAAACCAAAGGCCGCCATCTCTTTCTCCAGCTTGGTCCCGAAATCCAGGTCCAGGCAGCGGCTGGTCCGGTTTTGTTTACGGATGTGGTTGTCAAAGAGGGGCAGGTATTTATGGAAGAGGAAAAAGAGAAACAGGTTGGCAAGAGCCGGGCGGTCACCGGGATCGCAGACGGACAGGTGCGCCCTGCCGGCACCGGTCATGGCCTTGACCCTGCTGTTGACCATCTGTATCGCCTTTTTTAGAACAAAATCGGGATCGGTATCTCCGGCCAGTCCGGTCAACCGGCAGTCGGCCTCATACCGGGCCTGCGTAAAGGGATTGGCATAGATGGACGCGGCAACCCGGCGCAAAAAAACGCGTTCTTTTTCACAAAATATTGGTCCCATGGTCAATTATTGTATAGCATGTATACATTATTTGTCAATTTTAAGAAAGGCCAATATCCCACCATCGACAGGGATGGACAAAAATAACGACAGATTAAGGTGATGATAAAATATTTCATTCCGGCACAACTCTTGTAATATAAGAAAAACAATGAATGAAGTATTGTCAGGGAACAGTGTCTTCAGGGAGCGATCATGCAACAGGAAATCAGACAGGCACGGAAACGGTTTATTGCCATGGCCGTGACCTATTTTCTCGGGGTTTTTAATGATAATTTTTTCAAGCAGGCGGTCCTGCTGCTTGCTGTCGGGGCCGGTATGTCCGGTCTGCAGGGAAGGGCGACCGAGTTGTTTTCCCTGCCCTTTATCCTCTTTTCCGCCTGGGGCGGCTGGCTTGCCGACCGGTTCACCAAAAAGAGGGTGGTGATCGGAGTAAAATTTCTCGAACTTGCGGCCATGCTGATCGGCGCCTACGGCATTGTGACCATGAACTGGACCTGCGTGCTGGCCATGGTTTTTCTCATGGGCCTGCAGTCGACCCTGTTTGGTCCGGCCTTAAACGGCTCCATTCCGGAACTGTACCCGCCCGAGTATGTAACCACGGCCAATTCCATCCTCAAGCTGGTGACCACTATTGCCATTCTTCTTGGCATGGCCCTGGCCGGTTTCGCCCTTGACCTGCACCTGCTGCCGACCAGGATCCCCTTCGGGGTTCTGGTGGTGGCGGGCGGGGTTGTCTGTATAGCCCTTCTTGGCGTGCTGGCATCCTTTGGCGTTTATTCCCGGCCTGCAACCGGGGGCAGAATTCCCTTTCCCTGGACCGGACCCCTGCAGTCCATCCGCGATCTGCGCGCACTGGCCGGAGATTCCCTGCTTCTGCTTGCCGTCTGCTGTGACAGTTTTTTTTACTTTATCAGCCTGCTGGCCGTTCTGGTTATCAATACCCTGGGCATGGACCAGCTTGGTCTCACTAAATCCGCCACCTCCATTCTCTCGGTATCGCTGATGACCGGCGTCTGTATCGGGGCCTTTGCTGCCTCAAGACTGACCACGGACAGGCGCTGGACCCATGTCCTTGCCCCCGGAGCCATGGGTATGGGGCTGTGCATGCTTGCCACCGGACTGCTGGTTCAGGCAACAGCCGAACCACGGTTTTATCAGTTGCTGCTGTTACTCATTGCCACGGGTTCGTTTGGCGGCCTGTTTCTTATTCCGGTCACCTCTTTTATCCAGATCAGGCCGGCCAGGGATTGCAAGGGACGGGTTATAGCCGCATCAAATTTCCTGGCCTTCTCAGGCATGTGGTGCTCGGGACGAATTTTTACCTTTATGGATAGATTTTTTCGCCCCTCTGTCTCCCTGATGGTGTTGGGAGCGGTGTCCATGATCGTTGCTCTTCTGTTGGTTGTTGTTCTGAAGCGGGTAAGTGAGGGCGGGAAAAATTGAAATGGATACAAGGAATATAAGGAGAAAGAGTATGCAACGATTGTTAAATATCCTGGTAAAGGCCCTGCTCTGGCTCAGGTACCGGATCATTGTCAAGGGGCTGGAGAAAATCACTGCAGACGGCCGGCCGATACTGTTTCTGCCCAATCATCCGGCCCTGATTGATCCCGTTATCATGATGACCCGGCTGTTTCCCCGCTTTCATCCCCGTCCCCTGGCTGATGAGGCCCAGGTCGACCGGATGTTTGTCCGCAGGATTGCCGGCCTGATGCGCACCATCGTCATCCCTGACCTATCCGCCGGAGGCCTGGAAAAACGGGGCCAGGTCCAGGCCGGTATCGACCAGGTGGTACAGGCGCTGCGCCAGGGCGATAATGTACTGCTCTATCCGGCCGGTCGCCTGATGCAATCCCCACGGGAGGAGCTAGGCGCCAATTCCGCTGTTCATCAGATTGTTATGGCTGTGCCGGAGGCGAGGATCGTGCTGCTGCGGACCACCGGGCTCTGGGGCTCGAGCTTCAGCCGGGCCCATGGCATCCCCTCCCTGGCGGCAAATCTGAAAAAACATCTTGTCCACCTGCTGGCCGCGGGTATCTTTTTCATGCCCCGCAGGCAGGTCTTGATCGAGGCGCATGAACCGGTCGATTTCCCCTGCCATGGCGATAAAATGGTTATCAACCGTTATCTCGAAGATTTCTACAATGCAGTCCCTCAGCAGCGGATAGAGGTGCCGTTGCTTCCGTTTCGCGGCAAGGTCCGGGTGGTGGAAGAGCACGAGCAGGAG
>JALVAI010000107.1 GCA_027011235.1 Desulfobulbaceae bacterium | reverse complement strand
CCTGCAAGGCATCACCGTTTGCAGAAACATTAACAGTTAACAGGACATATATCATTATGACTACCACCCAACCGGAAGCTGAAAAAAACATCCTTGAACTTGCCACCTTTTATGTCGGCAATGCCCTGTGCGGCATGGACATCCTGAAGGTGCAGGAGATTAACAAACTCATGGAAATGACCAAGGTGCCACAGGCGCCAGATTATGTTACCGGTATCCTCAACCTGCGCGGCCAGATCGTCACCATCGTTGATCTGGGGAAAAAACTGGGACTTGGAGAAACCGATCTCGGTAATGACCCGCGCAATATCATTGTCAATGCGCCCGGAGAACATATCGGCCTGCTGGTCCTCAAGATCAGCGACGTGGTCATGGCCAATCCGGACCGGATCGAACCTGCGCCCGCCAACATGAGTGGCATCCAGGGCTCCTTTTTCACCGGTGTCTATAAAACCGAAGATAAACTAATCGGCATCCTCAATGTTGATGAGGTGTTGAAAATGGAGAAAGAAGGTCATCACCATCACGGGCGGGCTGGAAATTTTGACAATTGAACCATGTATGTGTCAGTGAGGATTCGCGGATAAATCCGCTTCTACAGCACATGGCCGAACACGCGTAATCCAATTTTCATCTTTAAATATGATAGAGACAATGAAATACTCATGTTTGCAAAAAAGATAAAAGTCCTTGTGGTTGACGACACCATTGTCTACCGCAAGGCCGTCAGTGACGTTTTACAGGAAATCCCGGGTGTTGAAGTGGTCGGAGTTGCCCATAATGGCAAGATAGCCCTATCAAAGGTGCGGACTCTCAAGCCCGATCTTCTTACCCTGGATATCGAGATGCCGGAGATGAACGGTATCGAGGTCCTGGAACATCTGAAAAAAGAGGCGCCGGAAGTCAGCGCCATCATGGTTTCCACCCTGACGGCTGAAGGCGGCCACATGACCATGAAGGCCCTGGAGCTTGGTGCCTATGATTTTCTGCTTAAGCCAAGCACCACCAATATTGTTGACTCCAAAAAGGAACTGCGGACCCTGCTGACGCCTCTTATCAAGGCCTTTCAGACGGGCAGAACAACCGTTGGCTCCATGGGAAGAACAGCCAGGTCCCGCAAGCCTCTGCCTGCGCGCACCCCGCGTCCGACCGCCGCCAGAACGCAAGCTGCCTCGGCAAGGACCCCGGTCAGGCGCGGTAAATCGGAGATAGTGGCCATCGGTATTTCCACCGGCGGACCCAACGCCCTGGGACGCATGATGCCCATGCTGCCCGGTGACCTTGGCGTACCTGTTGTCCTGGTCCAGCACATGCCACCGGTTTTCACAAAGTCCCTGGCCGCAAGTTTAAATAATAAATGCGCCCTGACCGTGAAAGAGGCAGAGGATGGTGAACCGATCTTACCCAATATCGCCTATATTGCCCCTGGCGGCAAACAGATGAAACTGGTTGCCTCAACCGATGGCCAAAACCGACTGATCAAAATCACCAATGATCCGCCGGAAAACTCCTGCCGCCCCTCTGTTGACTATCTCTTTCGTTCTGTTGCCGATTATTATGTGGGCAGAACCACGGCCGTCATCATGACCGGTATGGGTTGTGACGGTACAAAAGGGCTTGAAATTTTGAAGAAAAAAGCCGCTATTGTCATCGGCCAGGACCAGGAATCCTGTGTTGTTTACGGCATGCCCAAGGCACCGGCCGAAAAGGGGCTGGTTGACATTGTCGCGCCCCTGGATAAAATTGCCTCTGAAATCGTCAAGACGGTCAAAGGGTAAGAAGGCAGCCACCGGTTATGATCAAAATCACTCCCGAAGAACTGAAGATTATCACGGGATATATCCACGATATTTCCGGGATCCATCTTGATGCCTCCAAAAAATACCTCCTGGAAACCAGGCTTTCGGTTATTGCCGAAGAACATGGATGCACCAGTTACAGGGAACTCTACAACAAGGCAAAACGCGATCCGCGCAAAGTCATCGAAAAACAGATCATTGACGCCATCTCCACAAACGAAACCCTGTTTTTCCGAGACAATGGCCCATTTGAACTGCTCCGCCATAAAATTTTGCCGGAACTGATTGATGCCCGGAAACCGAAATCTCCCCGCCTGAAAACACCGATTCGTATCTGGAGCGCCGCCGCATCCACTGGCCAGGAGGTCTATTCCATAGCCATTGTTTTAAAAGAACTGCTTGGCGATACCTCAAAATACAACATCAAGCTGCTGGGCACAGATATATCGGATGCGGCCATCAGGCAGGCGAGTATTGGAAAATACAATAAATTTGAAATAGAACGCGGCCTGCCAAGGGACAAGCTCAACAAGTATTTCACCCTTTCCGGCGGCTTCTGGAAGATCAAGGATGAGATCAGGATAATGGCCAATTTCCGCAAGCTTAATCTCATGCTTCCCTTTGCCGGTCTGGGCAAATTCGATATTGTCTTCTGCCGGAATGTCGCCATCTATTTCACCCTGGAAGACCGAAAAAAGCTGTTTAACAAGATTGCCGATATTCTGGAACCTGACGGCTATCTCATTATTGGCTCCACAGAGTCGCTGACCGGTGTCTGCCCGCGTTTTACGCCTAAACGGCATTTACGTTCAATCTATTACCAGCTCAAATGACAACCTGGCCTTCTAACAAGAGAGTGGAGTACAAGCTATGTGTATGTCAATTCTGATTGCCGACGATGACCCGGTTATCCGGCGTCTCTTTGAAAAAAGGCTCCTTGACAAGGGGTATGATGTTCAGGTGGCAATTGACGGCGTTGAGGCTGCAGGCAAACTGGCAAGCTCCCATTTTGACGTGGTCATCACCGATCTTGTCATGCCGGGCGATGTTGGCGGCATCGAACTGTTGCAGATTGCCAAGGACAGGGACCCGCTTACCGAGGTTATCGTCATCACCGCCCATTCATCCATTGACACTGCCGTCGATGCCATGAAAAAAGGGGCGGTTGATTACCTGGAAAAACCGATCAACTTTGATGAACTGTTTCTCAGGCTTGAAAAAATAGCACAACTCAAGTCACTGGTCCGCAATGCCGATGACCTGAGGAACGCCATGGATATTACCGAATCATCCGCTGCCCAGACCATCCAGAACCTGGAAATAACCGCTGCTGATCTGCAGTTGAAACTGGACAATATAGATAAAATCCTCAAAACCAATACCCTGCCGGACGATGTAAAGGTAAAGCAAGTCCGCAATATCCTTGATGACTGATTGCATGAGCGGGGGCAAAACAGCCGGGCATGCACTACCCGGG
>JALVAI010000106.1 GCA_027011235.1 Desulfobulbaceae bacterium | reverse complement strand
GGCCTCTTCCCATTTCCGATACGCCCGCTCGAGGAGTCGCTCCACCCGTGCGTATTCCCGGCTGGTTTCCGACCAGGCGGTCTGATCACCATACAAATCCGGATCCGCCATCTTCTGTTCAAGCTCTGCCTTGCGCGCCTCATGGCGTTCAATCTCCTCCTCGGCGGCCGCGCTCTGTTTTTTCCATGGCCGCAACCGGGCCCCGAGTTTCTGCCTGGCCTGGGCCCGGGCCCGGCGCTGCGCCTTTTTATCCCCTGTCTTTTCCCGGCTGCAAGCGGATGCCAACCGGCGGCCATTGTCTGCAACTTCCTGTTCTTCCTCTCTCTTTCTGCGGGCCAGGTAATCGTCGATATTGCCCTCATACATGGTTGCCCGGCCGTCTCGGATTTCCAGCACCTTGTTGACAAAGGAATTGACAAAAAAACGGTTATGGGAGACCACGATAATGGTCCCCTCGTACTGGGCCATGGCCTCCTGCAGGACCTCCTGGGAACTGATATCAAGGTGGTTGGTCGGTTCGTCCAGCAGCATCAGATTGGCGGGCCGCACCAGCATCCTGGCCAGGGCCACCCGGCTCTTTTCCCCGCCGGACAGGACCTGCACCTTTTTCTCCACCTCATCACCCGTAAAGAGAAAGGCGCCCAGCAGGGAACGTACCTCGGTGATGGTCATGTCTGTGGCCGCATGGTAGACAGTATCGAGAATGGTCAGGTCGCCATGGAGTTCCTTTGCCTGGTGCTGGCCAAAATAGGTGAGAATCACATTATGACCGAGTTTTTTCTCACCATCCGCCGGTTCCAGACCGGCAATAATCCTGAGCAGGGTCGACTTGCCGGCCCCGTTGACCCCGACCACGGCCAGTTTATCACCCCGCTGCAGGGAACAGGTAACATCGGAAAAAACCCTTTTATCGCCATAGGATTTATTGATGCCCTTGAGCGTCAGCACATCCCGGCCCGAAGGCGCTGCCGGCGGAAAAGAAAAACGGACCGTTCGCTCGCTTTCCGACAGCTCGATCCGTTCCATTTTTTCCAGCTGCTTGATCCGGCTCTGCACCTGCCGCGCCTTGGTGGATTTGGACCTAAACCGGGTAATGAACCGTTCGCTCTGTTTGATCATGGCCTGCTGGTTGTTATAGGCGGCCCGTTCCAGTTGCAGACGTTGCTCTTTTTCCACCAGGTAGCGGGAATAGTTGCCCTTGTATACCGTCAACCGGCCCAGACTCAACTCCCAGGTTATCCCGGTCACCCGGTCAAGAAAGGAGCGGTCATGGGAAATGATGACCATGGCCCCCTGATAGCCCCGGAGAAAATCCTCGAGCCAGGTCAGGGAATCCAGATCAAGGTGGTTGGTCGGCTCGTCAAGCAGGAGCAGGGCCGGTTTCTGCAGCAGCAGTTTGGCCAGCAACAGCCGCATGATCCAGCCGCCGGAAAAATCAGACACCGGGCGATCGAGATCAGAGGCGCTAAACCCAAGGCCAAAGAGAATCTTTTCAATTTCCGGCCGCATGCGAAAAACATCCTGTCCCTCGAGCAGATGCTGCAGCTCACCCTGACGGGCAAGCAGGTCATCAAGGGCGGGATCACCCGGCTGTAAACCGGCAAGTTCCTCGCCGATCTCTTCAATCTCCCGCTGGTGGGTCAACACATCGTCAAAGGCGGACTCGGCCTCGTCATAGAGTGTGCGGGCGCCGAGCTCAATGGTGATCTCCTGCGGCAGATAGGCAACGGTGAACCAGGAAGCGCGGCTGACAATACCGGGATCGGTCTCCTGGAGCCCGCTCATGATTTTAAGAAGGGTTGACTTGCCGGTGCCGTTGACCCCGACCAGGCCGATACGTTCACCGGCATGGACCTGAACACTGACATCCCGGAAGATATGTTTGCTCCCATACTGGAGACTGAGCGAATTGATACTGAGCATTATTTATCTTTTGATGAACTCGTAAAAAGTCCAGACAATGCTTAAAGATGGCTAAGTAAAAACACAGATATACAGGTAAGCGGAGCGAAGCGTAGACTCCGAGGAGTAGTGTTCTGTGGCGGGTCTTGACTATACATGTAGTATGTCGAGAATCGCCACAGGACACACGACGCAGTAGATCGAAGTTTTTACGACGCCATCATCTTTTTGGGACTCTTTAATAATCTCCTTTCAGGATAACGGTTCCCCGGCCTTGTCCGGGATCGGTCCGCAGGATGAATCTATCAGAGAGGCCAAGGCTGGTCAACCGCTCAATATTTGCCCGCCGGATTCCCTGAAAAACGGAGAGGTCCTGGTCGGCAATGGAGAGAACTACCCTGGCATCCCCGGGAACACTGGCCAGCAGATACCGCGCCTGCTGCAGCATGAGACGGGAATTCACCAGTTCGCCAAAGGCGGGATGATAAGGCCCGGCCAGCAGGGATTTCTCCAGTTCCGGCCCAGCCTGCAATCCCATCCGCACCACCCGGATTCCGGCGCCGGTCAGCTTTTTCTTCATCCAGGCAACCTGGGCCACTGCCCTGGACAGACTGAGCGGTCGATATTTCCCCTGGCGGTACCATTGGGCAAGGACGCTGCCGGCAACCACAAGTACGGGATAGATACGGACAAAATCGGGACCCAGGCAAACAACCTGTTCCACTGTCCCGCGCAGGCTGGCAAAACCCTGGCCCGGCAGACCGACCATCAACTGAAGGCCAAGTTCCATCCCCTCCCGCTGCAGCAGCCTGGAAGCGTTGATGCAGTCCTGGGCGCCATGGCCGCGCCTGCTTGCGCGCAGAACATCATCATCCAGGGACTGCACTCCAAGTTCCACGATCCGCACATGGTGACGGCGAAGAAAGGCCACCCCCCTGCCGGTAATGTAATCAGGCCTGGTCGACAGTCTGATTTCCCGCACCGCGCCGGCCTCGATAAAGGGGGCGACACCTGCCAGCAACTCCTGCTGCCGCTGCCAGGGAAGACAGGTAAAACTGCCGCCGTAAAAGGCCACCTGCACCCGGTCCCGGCGACCTTTGCCGGGCCGCCGCAGCCAGGTGCGGACAATGTCAGCCACCTCCGCCGAGGTTACGGGCGGATCAGGGACGCCGCTTATCCGGCGCTGATTACAAAAAAGACAGGTATGGGGACAGCCCTGGTGGGGGATAAAAACCGGAATAACAAGGGGTGGGGACGGTCGCTTTCCCATCACGGCCGCCAGGTTACGGGCTCTGCTGCCAACAGCGGCATCGGATGCCGGGCCATTGCTCAATTGCCGTCTTTTTCTTTTTCCCGGGTCAGTTTGTCCAGGGCCACACCTGCGGCCTGCTGCTCCGCTTCCTTTTTATTGCCTGCCTGGCCCCTGCCAAGCACCTGATCACGGAAGCGGACCGACACGGAAAAAATTTTGGCGTGGGCAGGGCCCTCCTCATGGTCAAGCACATAATGCGGTCCCTCGTTGTACCGCTCCTGCAGAAACTCCTGCAGGGCGGACTTGGCATCGGAGCGGACAAGCTGCTGCTGCCGCTGATCGATCAGAGGTGCGAAAAACCGCTCAACAAGGCGCAGGGCCTTATCATAGCCGCCGTCAAGAAACAGCGCTCCCACCAGGGCCTCATAGGCGCAGGAAAGGATCGAGGACTTTTCCCTGCCTCCGGATACATCCTCTCCCTTGCCAAGCAGCAGGTAGCTGCCCAGGTCGATCTCCCTTGCCCGTTCGGCAAGCCCGGTTTCATTGACCAGGCCGGAACGGATCCGGGTCAGTTTGCCCTCCCGCATCCCGGGAAAACGCTTGAACAGAATATAGCCGACGGCCAGATCAAGGACCGCATCACCCAGAAATTCCAGGGTCTCGTTATTTCGTCCCTCTTCCAGCCGCTCAAAGGCAAAGGAGCTGTGGATCAGGGCAACCTGTAACAGTGTAATATCCCTGAATTGGTAGCCGATACGCTCCTGCAGCTGTTGCAGGCTCCGACCATTGTCCTGAACCAGGGTGTGCAGGGTGGTTGCCATTTACGCGTTTTCCTCTTGTCAAAAAGTGTAACTATGGTATAAAGTGCCGCTACAAACATTGGGCGACGTAGCCAAGTGGTAAGGCAGTGGTCTGCAAAACCATTATTCAGCGGTTCAAATCCGCTCGTCGCCTCCAGTATAGCCAGGGATTGTCCGCTGTCGGACAATCCCTTTTTTTATTTCACTTCAGTCCGCCGCAGGTTCTAGCCGGCCAATGAGAAACCCCTGGCCGCTTTTCTCCCGACCCCGGACCTGTCCTTTTTCCCGACCAAAGGTCTCCATAAAGAGCTCACAACTGCCCTCGTTGCCTATCCGATACAGGTGCAGACGACATCTGCCATGCCGGGAACCTGGATAGACAGTATCGAGTAATTGCGCCCAGGTCCCATCTTTGGAGATAAAGGTGTCATCAGGACCGGACCATGTATCAATATTCCCCAGGATATGGGCCAGCTCTGCACGCAGATCGCCGGCCCGCTCCTGAAAATCGTGTAACTGTTCCTGCCAGCTTTCCTCTGCATGCCGGGCCGGCAATAAAATGACGGGGAGCTGCCGGGCCTGATGCTCCCCATCCTGTTCATATTTCTCGATCAGCAGATCCAGCGCATCCTGGTTGGTGGTCACAAAACAAAAACAGTGATCAAGCTTTTCCGTGCCAAGACAGAACAGCCTGGACCAGGCCTTTAATCGTAGTTTTGGCAGGCCATCGCCCCGGGTTTCACCGCTCGCCAATTTTTTGGTCAATGAAAAAGGTTCGGACTGTTCCCGGCGCAGCTCGGAAAAAAGGCCCTGCTCCTTTTGGGCGATTTTCTCCATTTCCCGTTCCAGGGCCCGCTGTTCCGCGTCAAAAATTTCACCGAGCTTGAGCACCAGCCGGGCCTGCCACAGGAGCATCTCCCGTTCTTCACGGGCCTGATCGGTAATCTGCCGTCCCTGGAGCAGAGTATCGATGATCGAGTTCTTTGATTCCCCCTTTAAGGGATCACCGCCAATACCGGACAGGGCCAGGTTTTTCAACTGAAAGGCATAATCATCCTTTTTGGTTGCCAGATCGTGGATCAGACTGAGGAACCGTTCCCTGTTCTCACCAAGAGGTGCGGGCACATGGATCCGGACAAGCCCCGACTCTGCCATCCGGTCACGCACAGGGGATGCCAACTCCGCCGGGATTTCATCATCCTCCACCGCCTGACAGTGGACAACCGGATGAAAAACATGTACAAGGGGGAAGAGAATATCATCATCCGGGACGGTTTCCGGAAAAATACACGCTGCTATCGTTTTATCTTTCATATGAAAACTTTTCGTGAGAAACTTACCTTTGTCTTGACGGCCCTGGCCTATATTGTCTTCCACATTCGTACCGGCCAGGACCTTGCCACCATTGCCTCCGGCACCTTTCTGCAAATGATGACCACCCTCCCCTATGCCGTGGGGTTTACCTATGTGTTGATCGTCATTCTCCGCCATCTCACCGGAACCACCCCGCCCTGGGACAGGATATTCAGGATTTTCTTCACCATCGGTATCCTGTTCGCCTTTTTCTTTGCCCTGTATGAATACGGCGACCGGGCGGAAAAAATGCGCAAACAGCAACAGGAAAAACCTGTTACCGTATCACGGATTTGGCAGAATGAAAACCAGAAGGTGCGGTTGTATTGGGCATGAGGATGGAATCAGGGCCAAGAAGGGTGCCCGGATTGGTCACCGAATTACAGCCGGTCTGGGCCCGGTCGCCAAGAATGGCACCCAACTTGCGCAGGCCGGTATCCACCGGCCCGTCCGGGCCTTTCACCTGAATATTGCCGCCAAGAAAACGCAGATTGGCAAATTTTGTTCCAGCGCCAAGATTGGCATGGGCGCCGAGAATCGAATCGCCGAGATAGGCGAAATGACCGGCCTTGGCATCGTTAAGAAAAATTGAATGTTTCACCTCGGTGGTATGTCCTACCACGCAACGATCGCCCACCAGACAATACCCCCGCAGGTAGGCACCCTGCCGCACCTCACTCTGGTTGCCGATAATGGCAGGCTCCTTGATCAAGGCGCCGGATTCCACCAGCACCCCCTCACCAATATAAATCCGGCGGCCCTGCAGCACGGCCCCGGCCATGAGTACCGAGGCCCCGCGCAGCAACTGGCCGTTCTGCAGCACTTTCAGTTTTCCCTTGCCGGGATCATCGAGAATAAATTCATACTCGCGGCTGCAGCTCAAGATTCCATGATGAAGGACAAGTGGCTGCCTGAGCGGCACCCCAAGCGTCAACCCGGGATGCACAAGGGGAGCGGCAGTATACCCATCCATATAGGCTCGCAGGTTTTTCAGTCCGTCCCAGACATATTCGGTGCCGGAGAAAATCTCCCGGTGGGCAAAGGTGGTCAAATCAAAATAAGAACCGGCATTCAACATAATAACACCCCGATGGCATCAGAAGGGAAGAAAGACGGCCACGGCGGACACGCGCCGGCAACCTGCACTCAGGGCCAACTACCCGCAACGCCCTGGTCTTTCTCTGCAGGAAAATCCAGTCAAAAAACAGGAACTTTCCCGTCATATATTGGGCCTCTGTCATTTATTCAAGAAAAAAATGCTCTTCCCATACCTCAGCCCACCTTGACTTGTGTCCATGTTGTGTTTACCTTCAATAAATTAAACAGATCAGACTGCCCCCGGATACTCAACTTCTGTGACCACGGGCAGCTATTCTGACAGAAAAATACCGGTCTTGCAAATAGTGCCTTGCTCCTGAATTCCTGTCATAAAAAGCAAGAAATTTCAGGATTAAACAACTATTATATCAGCATGCTATCCGGTTATCTTGCATGTGCGGCATAAATGTTACTCATGCTTGCAGGGGCGAATTTATTCGCCTGATAAAGCGCCTTTTGAGATGGCATCCCTATCACAAGGCGGCTGAAGCCGCCCCTGCAGGCTTTGGTTGCGGGTGAAACCCGCCTTGGATATAACGAACCACCACTCCCAACACGGGAGTTATTGCCTCAGCCCACAGGCTGCAGAGAGGAGGAAACCGTGGAATTTGACGATGCTCTGTCCACAAGCATGGATGATTTTGGTGAAAATACCCAGGACATGGAAATCCCGGAATCGCTGCCCATGATGGCCGTCCGTGACGTTGTGGTTTTCAACTATATGATTATCCCGCTTTTTGTCGGCCGGCCCGGCTCCATAGAGGCGGTCAATGACGCCATGAATGGTGACAAGCTGCTGATGCTGGTCACCCAGAAGGACGCTACCAAGGACGAACCGGAACCGGAGGATATTTACAAAGTCGGTATGGTCTCCATGATCATGCGCACCCTTAAACTGCCCGACGGCAGACTCAAAGTGCTGGTCCAGGCCCTGTCCAAGGCAAGAATCCGCAACTATGAACAGACATCACCCCACTACCGGGTGGCCATTGATCTTGTGCCTGAACTGGAAACCGAAGAGATTTCCGTCGAAGTCGAAGCCCTGATGCGGACCGTGCGCGAACAGACGGAAAAGATCATGTCCCTGCGCGGCATCCTCTCTTCGGACCTGATGATGATCATCAACAACATCGAGGAACCAGGTCGGCTGGCCGACCTGGTCGGCTCCAACCTGAGGCTCAAGATTTCAGAATCACAGCAGATTCTGGAAACAGTCGATCCGGTGGAACGGTTAAAACTGGTGGCGGATTTGCTCAACAAGGAGCTGGAGGTCTCCACGGTCCAGGCCAAGATCCAGTCCGATGCCAAGGAGGAGATGTCCCGATCCCAGCGGGAATATTTTCTCCGGGAACAGATGCAGGCCTTGAAACGGGAGCTTGGCGACGAGGACGCCTATTCCCAGGAAATCGACGAGCTCAAGAAAAGCCTGAAAAAGAAAAAAATGCCCAAGTACGCCAAAAAGGAGGCGAAAAAGCAGCTCAAACGGCTGGAGATGATGCATCCGGACGCATCCGAGGCCAATATTGTCCGCACCTATCTTGACTGGTTTCTGGACCTGCCCTGGAAAAAATCATCCAAAGACCGGCTCGACCTGAAAGAGGCGGCCAGGGTCCTGGACGAGGACCATTACGGCCTTGACAAGATCAAGGAACGGATCCTGGAATATCTTGCCGTGCGCAAGCTCAACAAGAAGACCAAGGGGCCGATCATCTGCTTTGTCGGGCCTCCGGGCGTGGGCAAGACCTCGCTCGGCCAGGCCATTGCCAGGGCCATGGGCCGGAAGTTTTACCGGTTGTCGCTGGGCGGCATGCGGGATGAGGCGGAAATCCGCGGCCACCGGCGCACCTATATCGGCGCCCTGCCCGGCCGTATTCTGCAGGGACTGAAAAACGTCAAGACCAACAATCCGGTCTTCATGCTCGATGAAATCGACAAAATCGGCGATGATTACCGGGGCGACCCCTCATCGGCTTTGCTCGAGGTCCTTGATCCGGAACAGAACAACACCTTTTCCGACCATTACATGAACCTGCCCTTTGACCTGTCCAAGGTCATGTTCATTACCACGGCCAACCGGTTTGATACTATTCCGGGACCGCTGCTTGACCGGATGGAGGTGATCCAGCTCTCCGGCTACACCCTGGAGGAAAAAATGGTCATTGCCCGCCGGTACCTGCTGCCGCGGCAGATCAGGGAAAACGGCCTGCGGCCCTCGCAGATCAAACTTGATGACGATACCCTGAAACTGATCATCAGCCACTACACCCACGAGGCCGGGGTCCGGAACCTGGAACGGGAACTGGGAAAAATATGCCGTAAAATCGCCCGCAAAATCGCCGAAGGGGGCAAGGGGCCATACACGGTGTCAAAAAACACCCTGTCCAAATACCTGGGCCCGCTCAAGTATCTGCCGGAAACCGAGCTGGACACCCTGTCCCAGCCGGGCCTGGTGGTCGGCCTTGCCTGGACCGAGGTGGGTGGTGAACTGCTGCACATCGAAACCACGATTCTGCCCGGCAAGGGCAAGCTGATCCTTACCGGGCAGTTGGGTGACGTGATGAAGGAATCGGCGCAGGCTGCGCTCAGCTACTGCCGCAGCCGCAACAAGATACTGGGCGTGGAACCGGAATATTTTGACTCCATTGACATCCATATTCACGTGCCGGCCGGCGCCATCCCCAAGGACGGGCCATCGGCGGGTATCACCATGACCACGGCCCTCTATTCGGCAATCCTTGGCCAGCCGGTGAAAAAGGGTGTAGCCATGACCGGTGAGGTGACCCTGCGCGGCCGGGTCCTTCCCATCGGCGGCCTCAAGGAAAAGGCGCTGGCCGCCCTGCGGGCCGGCATTACCACCATTATCATTCCCGATGAAAATGAAAAGGACCTGGTGGATATCCCGGAGGAACTCCGCAAAAAGATTACCTTCATGCCGGTCAAGCACATGGATGAGGTTGTTGAGATTGCCATAGGAGAGCTGAATACCAAAAGAACGCCTAAAAAAAATGGCGGCTCCAAAAAACGAAAAAAGAAAAAGGCATAGCAGCAGGGAAAAATCTCTGTTCGGGGAAGTATAACCATGCGCCGTCTGCTGCTCTGCTGCCTCGGTATCCTCCTGCTTCTGGCAGGAGGTTTCGGCGCCTGGTACGCGCTCTATGTCACCACCCCGGCCCCCGGCTCCGGTGCGGTGACCATTGTTATTCCAAAAGGTGCCGGCGTGCGCCGGATCGGCGCTATCCTGGCCGAACATCAACTCATAGTTAACGATATCCGGTTCCTGGTTCTTGCCCGCCTGACCCATGCGGGAACCAGGCTACAGGCCGGTGAATTCTCCATTCCCCGGGGGTTGCGGCCGGCGGAAGTGCTTGAACTCCTGGCCCAGGGCAAAGCGGTCCAGCATCCGGTAACCATCCCCGAAGGGCTGACCATGGAGGAGGTTGCGGCTGTTTTTGCCAACAAGGGCTGGGTAAACAGGGAAGAATTTCTTGCCCTGTGCCGGGACCCTGAATTTATTCATCGTCTTGGCCTGCAACAGGAGCGGCTTGAAGGCTATCTCTTTCCGGACACCTATGCCCTGGTACGGGGAAAAAGCGGGGCCAAAGACATAATTACCCGGATGGTCCGCCGTTTTTTCCAGGTATGGAACGAAATAGCGGCCCGGAAAAAATCCAGCCTGACCCGGCACCAGATAGTTACCCTTGCCTCCATCGTGGAAAAGGAAACCGCCAATCCCGCTGAACGGCCGCTGATCGCCCGGGTCTTTCTTAACCGGCTGCACAGGTCCATGCGCTTGCAGTCCGATCCCACTGTCATCTATGGCCTGCCCGCCTTTGACGGCAACCTGACCAGACAGGATCTCCGGCTGGCAACGCCCTATAACACCTATGTCATTGACGGCCTGCCTCCAGGGCCGATATGCAATCCGGGCCGGGCCGCCATGGAAGCGGTCCTCCATCCCGCCGACTCGACCGCCCTCTATTTTGTCTCCAAAAATAACGGCAGCCATCAATTTTCAACCACCTTAAAGGAACACAACCGGGCAGTCCGCAAGTATCAAAAGTAGGTTGTTCTCTCCAGTCTAAAACAAGAAACCCTGACTCTCCGGCTTACAGTTCCGGATTTTTTCCTCATCCCTTCCCTGCCAGCAACACAATTCTCCAAAATATCCATTCTACAATAACGGCAGAGCTCTTTGGCAAGTAGCCAACAACATAGAGCACTCAACAATAAATCCGTATTTTCGGAACTCCACCTCAGGGATTCCGGAAATACGGATATTAAATTCCGGAAACATGGAAACACCTGCCCCATGCTGTCAGGTTTCATTTTGGAGAATACATGCGAATAATCTTATATTTCAAATAGTTAAAAGAAAAATTCCTTGACCATGGACTCAGGCATGGCGCTTGCTATAAAGGAGACTGTCAACCATATTTTTTACAATCAACAAACAAAAGAAATATAATCATGAAACAGCAGCATACTCTCTATGTGATCGCAATGTTCCTCATCGTTTCGGCTACTTCCATCCACGCCACTCCTATCCAGTGGACGACATCTTCCGGCGGCAACGGCCACTGGTATGAATTTGTCAACGATAAAGGAATCACCTGGGACGAGGCCAGAACAGATGCCTCATCTCTTTATGGCCCCAACGCCTATCTTGCCACCATTACGTCGGAGGCGGAAAATGACTTTATCTTCAACCTGGGCATCGAGGACCAGCCGATCTGGCTGGGTGGCTACCAGGATGATGGAGCCGCTCCTGATGAA
>JALVAI010000105.1 GCA_027011235.1 Desulfobulbaceae bacterium | reverse complement strand
CGGTGATTTCCAAGGTTCAAAAAATAACTATATCTCACTGAAGGACGGGGAGATACATACCTTCAGCAACGGTGGTCCCGAGGTAAAGGTGCTGTTTACCCCGGGTCACACGCCCGGCTCGACCAGTTTTATCGTTGGTGAGCGTTTCATGATAAGTGGTGATATGGTCTTTATCACCTCCATTGGCAGACCCGATCTGGGCGGCAAGGCCATCGAGTGGGCCAAAATGCTCTTTAACTCCATGAACCTGGTGAAAACACTTGATAAAAACCTCATAGTCCTTCCCGGCCATTACATGGACTGGGAAGAAGCCAACGACGCCCTTGTTTTTGCCATGTCCCTTGGCCGGATCATGAAGCGGAACAAGGATATTTACCAGATTGATAATCTCAATGATTTCATGACATTTATCCAGGATAACATGCGACCGCAGCCCAAGGAATACGCCCTGATCAGGCAGGCCAATGCAAACCTTGTCCTGTTTGACGCGGACAAACAGGAAGAGCTTGATCTTGGCAAGAATGAATGCGCGGCCACGGCCTATGCCGCCGCCCAGAAGGAGAAAGAGAAAAAAGAGAACGTCTGAACCAAAAATGCGCCAGATCCTCGAATTCTCAACGTCACGCCGGGAAATCCTGGTTGATATTACCGACCGGGTAGAAAAATTCGTCCGGGATTGCGGGATCGAAAACGGACTGGTTGCCCTCTATGCCCAGGGGGCGACCAGTGCAATTATGATCCAGGAAAATTGGGACGACTCTGTTCAAACCGATGTTATCAACCTGCTGGCCGGAATTATTCCTCGTGGTGTCTGGCTGCACGACCGACAGGATGGAAACGGGGATGCCCACCTGAAATCCGGTCTGATAGGGCCTTCGGAAACTATTCCACTCATAAACGGCAGGCTGGGCCTATCCACCTGGCAGAATATTTTTTTCTGTGAATTCGATGGCCCCCATAAAAAACGGACTGTCGTCTGCACCATACTGCCTGACACCCCGACTCCCTGAACAGCATAGATCCGTTCACCCCTGCCCTGTCCGGGAAAATGGTCCAGTCCAGACCTGAAGCTTTTTTGCGCTGGACAAGGTGAACACCACTTTATAGAATGTTTACACGCCTGAGGCGGGCTTTGCCCACAACCCAGGTCCGTAGGGGCGACTTCAGTCGCCTTGTGGAAACTATTCCAGATAATTTCTCGGGCGAATAAATTCGCCCCTACAAACACGCGCAACATTTGTGTTGCGCGTGCAATATAACAAGATAATATGCTGATATAGTAGCTTTTTAAGCTTGAAAATTTTCTTGCTTTTTATGACAGGAATTCAGGAGTAAGGCCCTAACAGGGTGCCGGACACCCTGTTAGCAGCAGATTATATCATCCCGCCTCTTGCGGGCAACCGGACAAATTTTATGGATGAAGGACACATGAAGAATCCAGCTTTCCGGACCAATATGGGGGCCAATCCTGGTTTTGGCGCAGGCCAAGCCCTGACACAAACTTTCCCCCTTCTTTTTTTCTTTGCTCTTTTTTTGTTCGTTTCTTCTGCCGGCGCCGCCCCTTCCCTGACGCCAAGGGCGACCGGTCTGCTGAAAAGTGCCAGGACAAGGATAGCAGGTGAGCTTGCTGACAAGGGTTTTTCCCTGGGCCAGCCCGTTTTCATGCGCATTTTCAAAATTCCGGGAGAACTGGAAGTCTGGCTTAAAAAAGACAATTCCTTTCATCTTTTTAAGAAATATCCCATATGCTGCTACTCCGGATACCCTGGCCCAAAGCTCATGGAGGGAGACTGGCAGAGCCCGGAAGGCTTTTATACGGTTTCCGCCAGGCAGATGAATCCCAACTCAAGTTATCATCTCGCTTTTAACGTCGGCTACCCCAACAGCTTTGATCGAGCCAGAAACAGAACCGGCAGTTCAATCATGGTCCATGGCGAGTGTTCCTCCCGCGGCTGCTTTGCCATGGGAAACCGTCAGATGGAGGAAATATATCTCCTGGCCCACTCGGCACTGAGCGCCGGCCAGGACCATTTTGATCTCCACATTTTTCCTTTTCGCTTAACCGCACGCAACCTGTTTAAGTTCCGCAGCTCGCCGTGGATCGGTTTCTGGAAAAAATTACGAGCCGGCTTTGATTACTTTGAACTCAATCACCGGCCGCCGACAGTGGCGGTCGTCGACGGCAACTACATAATTGAGGCACAATCGCTTACCGTGGCAATGGCACCCCTGCAGACAAAATCACACCGGGAAAAAGAATGAACCGGGAGCGACGACAGGATGAGCGGATACGGTTTGAAAGCCGGGTATCCATTATGACCGAAGACAAAACGGTCAGGGCAGAGGCCGATTCCAGAGATATAAGCCTGATGGGTATTTACCTTATCCCTGAAAAAATGCTGCCTTTGGAATCTCTCTGCTGCCTGAAAATTTCCATCCAGGGAGCTTCCTCTTCCATGGACTTCACTGTCCACGGCAAGGTTTGTCGTGTTGATGAAAAGGGTATGGGCATCGCCTTTCTTGATATGGAAAAAGACACCTTTGTTCATATCAAAAATCTTATCATGCTCCACGCAGCCGACGGCGCTCCTAAAAAGCCTCCAACCTTTCCCTGTCAAGCAGAGTGATCACCTTACCCTGCAGGCGAATTATTCCCTCTTCGCTCATTTTTGCAAAGATACGGGAAAGGGTTTCCGGGCTGGTTCCCAAAAGGCTGGCCAACTGTCCCTTGGGGATGTCCAGGGTCACCTGTTCGCGGTTGTGCTGTTCCCGGCTGAGATAAAGAAGATGGGAGGCCAGGCGGCCCGGCACCTCTTTCAGGGAAAGATGTTCTATCTGGGTGGCGAACCGACGCAACCGCATGGAAAACATGGCCAGCATGTTCAAGGCAATGGATGGATTGGCATGGACCAGGCGAATGAACTCCGGCCCTGGGAAAAACAATAATTTTCCCTTTCCCAAAACCGCTGCATTGGCAGGAAAGGGACGGCCCTGAAAAACAGCCACCTCGCCGAATGGCTCTCCTCTGCCGAATATATGGAGAATCTGTTCCCTTCCCTCCATGGATAATTTAAAGATCTTCACCTTGCCCTCAATAACCATATAAAACCCATCGGCCTCTTCACCTTCAAAAAAGACCGCCTCGCCCCGCCCATAGGTTTTCACATGAGATATTTCCGCAAGTTCAGCGAGTTGGCAGGATGATATGCCGGTAAAAAGAAAACTGTCGGCGATAAACTGTTTTTTATTTTCCATATTTTTCCAGGTAATCCAGCATGCCATTAACGGCACAACAAACAATGAAAATCAACACGTTACGCTAAAAAACATGCG
Organism: Desulfobulbaceae bacterium; assembly: GCA_027011235.1. GTDB lineage: Bacteria > Desulfobacterota > Desulfobulbia > Desulfobulbales > Desulfobulbaceae > DRLX01. The sequence goes on along the minus strand of JALVAI010000105.1, from coordinate 7,909 downwards.
TAACCTCATTTTCAGATAAACCAGCAGGCTGGACCATAATTTACCGTCGCAGCCACAATGAATGATGAAAATAGTCCGAAAGGACACAGCTACGCGGGCTATTTTCGGATAAAAAGAGAAAACTTGATTCAGGTCAAGGAAGGTTGACACAATGTGGGTATGATACTTACCGTTACAGATTGAGATGGTATCCAATTAACCTCCCGGATGCAAGAAAACCGGACAGAAATTGACACCGACTTACAGAAAAAAATAAAAACCAGCAACAAAAGAAAACAAAGTTGGCATGCCGGGTCAATGGCAGCCATGAAAATCGACCCGATTTTTTACAACATTTCCACACAAAGGAGACAGACTATGTATTGCAACCAGTGCGAACAGACGGCAAAAGGTATTGCCTGTACAACCATCGGCGTTTGCGGCAAGAATGAAGAAGTCGCCGACATTGAAGATCTTCTCATTTACGCCCTCTGCGGCATGTCCCTGTTTGCCAATGAGGCCCGGCAGAAAGGCATTGTTGATGAAGACATGGACCGTTTTACCATGGAAGCCGTTTTTTCAACCCTGACCAATGTTGATTTTGATCCGGAACGTTTTGTTCCCATGATCAACAAGGCGGTTGAATTACGCGAGGATTTAAAAGCAAAGGTTGCTGCCGCCGGTGGAAAAACGGACTTCGATCATCCGGCCGCCACCTTTACGCCCGCTTCCAGCGTTGAGGAACTGGCAAAACAGGGCGCCGAACTGAACTTTATTCAAGGTCTTGACAAAGACGAAAATGTCCGTTCCCTGAAACAGACCCTGCTCTATGGCCTAAAAGGCATTGCCGCCTACGGTGACCACGCAGCCATCCTCGGCCAGAGCGATCCCGTTGTCGCCGGTTTTATCTATGAAGCGCTGGCAGCCCTGCTTGCCGAAGGATTGACCGTTGAAGACTGCATCCCGGTGGCCATGAAGGCCGGCGAGATCAACCTGAAGGCCATGGAGCTGCTTGATGCCGCCAACACCGGCACCTACGGCCATCCTGTTCCCACCTCGGTCCCCCTTGGCCATCGAAAAAATAAATGTATCCTGATCACCGGTCATGACCTGCACGATCTCGAGCTGCTGCTCAAACAGACCGAAGGCAAAGGTATCGACGTTTATACGCACGGTGAGATGCTGCCCTGCCACGGTTATCCCGAGCTGAAAAAATATGACCACTTTTACGGTCATTACGGGACTGCCTGGCAAAACCAGCACAAGGAGTTTCCAAACTTTCCCGGACCGGTTTTGTTTACCACCAACTGTATCCAAAAGCCGCGCGAAGATTACAAGGACCGGATTTTCACCACCGGCCTGGTCGGCTGGCCCGGAGTAACCCATATCGCTGACAAGGATTTCTCCCCGGTCATCGACAAGGCCCTGGCCATGGAGGGATGGCAGGACGATGTCGACAAGGGTTCGGTCATGGTCGGTTTTGCCCGCAATGCCGTCCTTGGAGTTGCCGACAAGGTGATTGAAGCTGTCAAAAACAAGGATATCCGCCACTTCTTCCTCGTGGGAGGTTGCGACGGCGCCAAGCCGGGACGTGATTACTTCACCAAGTTTGTTGAGCAGGTTCCGTCTGATTGCATGGTCCTGACCCTTGCCTGCGGCAAATTCCGGTTTTTTGACAAGGACTTGGGTGATATCGGCGGGATTCCGCGTCTTCTTGACGTGGGACAGTGCAATGACGCCTATTCCGCGATCCAGATCGCCGTTGCCCTTGCAAATGCTTTTGATTGTGATGTCAATGACCTGCCACTGTCCATGATAATTTCCTGGTATGAGCAGAAAGCGGTTGCAATCCTGCTGACCCTGCTGTATCTCGGAATTAAAGATATCCGCCTCGGACCCTCCCTGCCGGCATTTATTTCCCCGGCTGTTCTTCAGTTCCTGGTCGATACCTTTGCGATCAAACCCGTTGACACCCCGGAAAATGATCTGAAGGCCATCCTTGGATAAACCGGAAAGTCTTCTCCTCATTCATGCCGGGTAATTTTTATCAGGGGCCGAACCTCCCGGTTCGGCCCGGTTTCCGGAGGATGAAAAGTGACGACCACAGAAAACCACAAAACCTTTTGCCCCATGCCTGGAATAAACGCCGGAATGCTCAGCCTGCAGGATCTGGAACGTATTACCGAACTTGTCCGCAAGTATGATATTCCCATGGTCAAGGTGACCGGCGCCCAACGCTTTTTCTTTCATGGCCTGGCGCCGGAAAAACATAAGGAGCTTGTCCAGGAACTCGGCCTGCCCGCCAAACCGCCCCATGCCAGAAACCGAGTCCATTATGTACAGGCCTGTCCCGGTAAAAACTGGTGCAAATTCGGCAGCAGGCCAACCGAAGAGATGGCCAAGGCCATCGGCGCCCTGGAACTGGCAGGTCCCCTGCCCTACAAGGTAAAGGTTGGTATCTCCGGTTGCCGCATGTGCTGCTGTGAATCATGGATGCGCGACATCGGTCTGATTGCTGAAAAAAAAGGTTGGCGACTCATCTTTGGCGGCAATGCGGCCGGCAAGCCCAGGATCGGCGATCTGGTCGCCGACGAACTCAGTGATGATCAGGCCGTGGAACTGGTTAAAAAAACCCTTAATTACTATCTGACAACGGCCAAATACAAAACAAGAAGCGCGCGTTTTATGGAACGGGTTGGTATTGAAGAACTACAGAGAAATGTGCTGGCATAAGCGCGCCCACAGGCAAAAAACTACCTAAGGCGGGCTAACGCCCGCAACCCAAGCCTGTAGGGGCGGCTTCAGCCGCCTTGGGCAAGGCATGCCAAATAAATTAACGCTTTCTCAAGGCGAATAAATTCGCCCCTACAGGACATGCAACAATTATGTTACATGTGCAAGAGAACGAGACAACCGGTTAAAATAACGAGCTTTTATTTATGAAATTTTCTTATTCTTTATGACAGGAATTCAGGAGTAAGGCAATAAAGCCTCTGACAGACAACAAGGATGAAATCGTAAAGAGTACACACGACGTGGTAGATCGAAGTTTTTACGACGCCATTAACGAGGACTATCATGAAATGCCCTGGACAGGACAGCCGCTACTGGAGCGGAGAGGATGTTTTTGAGGCCCAATGCCCGAACTGCGGCCACAGTATCGAATTTTTCAAGGACGACAGCCAGCGGAAATGCCGAAAATGCGGTCATAGAATGCTCAATCCGAAAATGGATTTTGGCTGCGCCTCCTACTGTCCGCATGCTGAACAATGCCTTGGCGCCATGCCGCCGGAGCTGATCGCCAGGCAGAGCGATCTGTTCAAAGACCGTATCGCCATTGCCATGCGGAAATATTTTGATACCGATTCCAGGCGGATCCAGCATGCCCTTGACGTGGCCAGCCATGCAGAAACAATTGGCAAGGCACAGAAAGACGGTGACATGATGGTTATCATGGCCTGTGCCTACCTGCATGACATCGGAATCAAAAACGCCGAATTAAAATACAACTCGTCCTCAGCCAAATATCAGCATATAGAAGGGCCGCCCGTGGCCCGCGAGATACTGACTGAGCTGAAAGCGCCGGCCGAGCTGATAGATGAAGTCTGCGATATAATCGGCCATCACCATTCACCCAGGGACGAAGAGACCACGAATTTCAAGGTCCTCTACGATGCCGACCTGATCGTCAACATGACGGAACTGTACCAGGAAAAACCACATTCCAGGGAACAACTTGATAAAATCGTTGCCTCCTCGTTTATGACTGAAGAAGGGGCCAGGGTTGGCGAAAAGGTGTTAAGCAGATTTGTGCAATGATTTAAATAAGAAAGACATCGCTGGTATTGCCGGGTGATGGTCGCAAAAAAAACAAAAAAATACAAAAATTACAGGATAATCCATGAAAGTAATGAGAAAAATCATCCAGATCGATGAGGAACTCTGCACCGGCTGCGGTGAATGCGTTCCCGACTGTGCCGAGGGCAGTCTGCAGATCATTGACGGCAAGGCAAAACTGGTTGCCGACAATCTCTGTGACGGCCTTGGCGCCTGTCTCGGCTCCTGCCCCACCGGCGCCCTGAAGATCATTGAACGGGAAGCAGAAGAATTCGATGAAGCTGCGGTGGAAGAATTTCTTGCCGAAAAGAAAAAACAGGATGCACCAAAGGCCGGGGGGAGCTGCCCGTCGGCACAGCTGAAAACCATGCAGCCGATCACACCGTGTCAGGCCGCCAATGAACCGACATCACAGCAGGGATGCGCCCTGTCCCACTGGCCGGTGCAGATCAGGCTCATTCCGCCCACTGCCCCTTTTCTGGAAAACTGTGACCTGCTGATTGCCGCCGACTGTACCGCTGTTTCCTATGGCGGGCTGCAGAAGGACTTTATTGCCGGCCGGGTTGTCATGATGGGGTGTCCCAAATTTGATGATCAGCAGATGTATGTTGATCGCTTTACAGAACTGTTTAAAACCAGAACGCTCAACTCAGTCACCATTCTCATCATGGAGGTCCCCTGCTGCTCCACCATGCTGCAGATCGTCAAAAAAGCCTACACCGATGCCGGGGCCACAGTCGCCGTCCGCCAGGTGGTTGTCTCAACCCAGGGGGCCATTCTTGATGATAAAAACTGGTAATAAACGAGTGCCTGTTTCACAAATACGATTTTTATTCACTTCCTGGTAGTACAAAAATTTGCCTACCTCAGAAAAAGCTCCCCGGCCGCTGTTCCTGCAACCGGGGAGCTTTTTCCATTTACGCCGCCTGTTGTGATATTGTCCATTAAATTTGCCGTACCGACAACCTGGCAAATAAAGGTCGGCAACAATCAACTGGATATATGACACTTGTTCAAGGCGGCGAACTGTCTGCAGTATCAGGTTTTTTCCACCTCGTACATCGTGCCGTTCAAGTCCGTCTTTTTGGTGACAATTCTGCCATCATTTATCACAATAACCCGGTCCATTCTACCGGCGACCGATGCATCGACCAGCAGGCGGAAACGTTGACCAGGCGCCATCTTTTTCAGACGTAACCTTACGTCTTTATATCCTTTTCAGCAATCGCCCCGAACGTCGACAATCGATTCTTCTTTTTCCCTGTGCATTTTTATCATATTTCGTGATAAGCTACTGAAAAGGAAATACACCGCCAAGGAGGATTCCCATGGGTAGAGCCAAAAAACGCTGTGAAATCTGTGGCAAAAAGACCGAATCCCTTAAAGTCTGCAAGAGTTGTGGCCGCCATTACTGCTCCAGCTGCCAAAGCCCATCCACCACCCAGGATTTTTGCAAAGAATGTGTGGCAATGGAGGGTGTTATCAGCAAGGAAGAGTAATCACCGTGTTGCAGAGCAACAGAACAGTTCCGTAAAACCAGCCACCCCATCTTGCCAGCCGTGCCTTTATTTATGCCCAACTTTCGGGGTCACAATGCCCTTGTCCCCGATCCAGGGACGAATGACAATGGTGGAAATGGAATTTTTCGGCGAACCTTCCACGAGTTTATCGCTATAACTCAAGTAAACAAGAACATTACGCTTTCGATCGTAGAACCGGACGACCTGCAGTTTCTTAAATAATAGAGAGGTCGATTTTTTAAAGACCCTGCGTCCATCTTCCCGCCCCTGAATGATCCTGTCGGTCAACCTGATCGGCCCTGTCTGTCTGCAGGCGAGCGAGGCATCAGATTTGTCCTCGGCCACGCCCAGTGCCCCTGAAATGCCACCGGTCTTGGCCCTGCTCACATAACAGGTCGCCCCCGGTATATCGGGATCATCAAAGGCCTCGATAACAATCTTGTCATTGGCGCCGATCATTTTAAAAGTGGTGCTTACCTTGCCGATCACCTCTGCTTTCGCGGAAATGACCAGAAAACAACAGACAAAAACCGCAGAAAGCGCCAAATATACCCGTTTATTTATCATCATGATGCTCCCGGTAATAAAGACAGTTTCGATTAAGGGCGGAAAGCAGGGCCTTGATTGAAGCGATGATAATGTCTGTGTCCAGGCCAGCACCCCACCAACTCTCACCCCGTTCATTGATAATTTCAATATAGGCCACGGCCCTGGAAGAAGATCCCCTGGTCAACGCATGTTCATGGTAGGAATGGAGGGAAAAATCCAGGCCGGTACCGCTTTTCAGGGCATCACAAAAGGCGTCCAGGGGACCATTGCCCGATCCCTGCACCGAAACCTCGTTACCGTCAATAAAAAGAGTCGCTTCCACCTCGGCCGTCGAGATCTCTTCCTGCTGGTCAACATGACGTTTTAACACGTGAAATGAGACAAGACGGTAACAACCCTCGTTGAGCAGGTATTCTTTTTCAAAGGTCTGTAAAACCGCCTCTGCCGGCAGCTCACAGCCGGCCCTGTCGGTCTCTTCCTGGATGACCCTGCCAAAACCGGGCTGCATGGCCCGGGGCAGTTTAAAACCGAATTCCCTATCCATGACATAGGCGGCGCCGCCCTTGCCAGACTGGGAGTTGATGCGGATAATGGATTCATAGGTACGACCGACATCACGGGGATCAATGGGCAGATAGGGCACGGCCCACAGTTCGCTTTTCTGCTCCTCGATAAAATTCATGCCCTTGTTGATGGCATCCTGATGGGAACCGGAAAAGGCGGTATATACCAGTTCACCGGCATAGGGATGGCGCGGATGAACGTGCATGCGGGTACAGTTTTCATAAACCTTGATCACCCGGTTAATGTCGGAGAAATCAAGCCCGGGATCAATCCCCTGGCTGAACATGTTCAGGGCAAGGGTCAGGATGTCAACGTTACCGGTCCGTTCCCCGTTTCCAAACAGGGTGCCTTCCACCCTGTCCGCCCCGGCCATGAGCGCAAGTTCCGTGGCCGCGACCGCCGTGCCGCGATCATTGTGGGCATGCAGACTGATCAGGGCACAGTCACGGTTCTTCATATGACGGATAAACCATTCAATCTGATCGGCATAGATATTTGGTGTGGCCATTTCCACGGTTGCCGGCAGATTGATGATAACCGGTTGCTCCGGGGTCGGCTGCCAGACCTCCATCACCGCATCACAGATCTCCACGGCAAAGTCCAGCTCGGTGCCGGTAAAGCTCTCGGGTGAATATTCATACCGGATGGCGGTATCGGTTTCAGCGGCTTCTCTGGCAATGAGTTTTGCCCCCTGCACGGCAAGTTCTACGATCTCGCGACGTCCCTTTTTAAAGACCACCTGACGCTGCAGGGTGGAGGTGGAGTTGTACAGATGGACCACCGCTTCTTTAGCGCCAACAAAGGAGGCAAAGGTTTTTTTAATCAGATGTTCCCTCGACTGGGTAAGAGCCTGGATAACGACACCGTCCGGGATCAGGTCGCGCTCGATCAGCAGCCGGGAGAAATCAAATTCCACCTTGGAAGCCGAGGGGAAACCGATCTCGATCTCCTTGAAGCCGACATCAATAAGCAGCTGGAACATCGCCAGTTTTTCCTCAAGATTCATCGGTTGTATCAGCGCCTGGTTACCGTCGCGCAGATCAACACTGCACCAGGCCGGGGCCCTGTCGATCACCCTGTCCGGCCATCTTCGATCCGGCAGATCGATCTTAGGGTAGGGACGATATTTTCGTAAGGCTTCCTTGTTCATGTTGGGTCTCCTGAAAACGATAAAAAAAAAGCCACGGTTTTTTCAAACCGTGGCCGAGTGTATTCGTTTTTGTTCCTGGTTGTTCAGGATAAACGCTCCCCCTCTGCCACAGGTTTACTGTGCAGTCCAAGTAGGAACAGGTTAAGAGCGAGGCTGGTGTTCATATTGTTTTTATTTAAACAGGATTACTAAAGAAAAAAATATATTTGACAAACATAGTAAAACGCAAGGGTATTTTGTCAAGTTAAAACCTGAATCCTGCACTTGTTCCTGTCTGGAAAATATCGTAACAGGAACAGATGCAAGGATG
>JALVAI010000104.1 GCA_027011235.1 Desulfobulbaceae bacterium | reverse complement strand
TTTGGCCATACCGCCGGTGGCGCTGTGGATCCAGTCGGCGATTTTACGGGTCTGGGCCAGGGAAACGGCATCGTTGTTTAACAGGGCGTCGGTGCCGATACGCCACGGGTCACGGCCTGCGTTGTATTCATAATGACCGTCATCCGGTCCTTCAAGAAAGTGGGCAGGCGCCGGTTTCAGGCGATGGTCCGTTGATGATACCGGCACCAGAAAATCGGGCAGCAGGCCGGTGTGCGGGCTGTGATCCGCCTGCACCTGTGAAATTGCTGCCTGGGTGGCATGCAGCACCTGCAGCCAGGCGCTGTTTTTTGTTATCTCGTACCAGGCGCGGAAATGGTCTGGCATAAAGTCGGATGAGCGCGGGGTGTACTGGCTGTATGGCGGCCCTTCCCGGGTAACCCAGTCACCGAGCATGGGCAGGTGCGACTGCGGGCCGACCATTAATTCCAGGATGGCTGCCAGCACTCTGCGGGCCTCCTGGTGATAGTTTACTGCCCCGCTGCTTCCCCACTGGTTATCGGCCATGAGCAGGGCATAGGCCATGTCCGCATCACCATCAAAGGCGGCATCGATGCCGGTGTCGGGATTTTCCGGAACCTGCCAGGCCATGAGTCTCTTGTCCTGATCCATTCGGCTGGGATGCTGGCGGGAAAAGGCCCACAGGCCATCCAGGATGGAGCGGGCATCGGGATCATAGCCCGCCATCAGCGCCATGATGATCATTCCATACCCCTGACCCTCGGAAACGGTTTCCTCCGGATCTGCTTTTGAATGAATAATCCGGTACATGGGGCTACCGTCCGGGGCCCTACCCGCCGAAACCAGGTAGTCGGCCTTCCATTGATCAAAAAAGGCGCGCACGTCACTATCCAGGACAGTTTGCGAAAACCCCGGTTTAATGGTGCCGGCAGCATAGCGTACATGCTGGGGAAAGGGTCGTGCCGGCAGGGATGCGGCACCTGCGGAGTTCGGGGCGGGAAGCATGCAGGAAAGCATGGCAAGCAGGACGACCAGGGTAACCTTATTTTTCATAGAGATAACTTGATGAACCATGGAAAGAGGATGTAAAATACTTTAAAATACGACAGTGTGAATTGTGCGTCAAGTGGACAGAGTTATACCTGAGTAAAAATGAATCAAATGCCGGACAGATATGTATACCCAGGGTTTAGAAAGTATATTCTGTTATGGATGAAAATATTCACTCCCATATGTCTTGCCCTGTCGGTGTCCCTCTATTTTTTCCATGGCCCTGAGTATTCTTCCTACGAAAATTTTTCAATCTTGCTCCCATTTGTTAATTTGGTGGTTATCTATTTAATTTTCGGAGTCTATTCTATTTATTGGAGGTTTCATTACGATGAATATTATGAAACACAATATTTGAAAACCAACTATCCGAAAATTTGGAAGAAACTCCATCCATGGGGAGACTGTTCCGTTAATGGCTTTGCCAGTCTTTTTTTCATGTATGGCAAGTATGATGATGGTTCCGACATGGACGTAATATACATAAGGCAAAATCAAAAAGAAAATTTAAAGATGCTTCTCTGGGTATTCCTTCTGGTTCCTGTGTCCTGGTGTATAAGTACCGGCATTTTATTGGTCGCTGGATGATACCGTTCATATCAGGATAATTCCGATCCGAGAGGTATTGTGTTGTGGAGCATGAAGACCGTCAACAGGGGCGATTAGGCCCGGAAATTATCCTAGTTGCCGCCATGGCCGCCAACCGGGTTATTGGCAGGGAGAACACTATTCCCTGGCATATTCCCGGTGAACAACAGCGATTCAAGGAACTGACCATGGGGCATGCGTTGATCATGGGGCGAAAGACCCACCAGGCCATCGGCCGTCCCCTGCCCGGCCGCCGAAATATCGTTATCAGCAGAAATCCCGATTTTCATGCCCTGGGCTGCGAGGTGGTGCATTCCCTGGAACAAGGCCTTGCCCTGTGCTCTGATGAAAGAAAAATCTTTATAATCGGCGGTGAACAGATCTACCGGCTGGCCCTGCCCCTGGCCGATACCCTGATTCTCAGCGTCCTTCCCCATGCCGTTGATGGAGATGCCTGTTTTCCCGAATTTTCTTCCTCCGACTTCCAGTTGACCACGAGCAGGAAGATAACCGGCCAATACCCCTATAATATCATGATATATACACGTTGTTAATGGGAAATATTTCTATTTATCTTGACTCTTGGGTGAGAAGCTGTAACTATATGATCTCATGAACAAGTCGGTGCGGTACCGGCTTCTTCGCCTTTATCTTTTCTATTTTTCTAGGAGGATTCCCCAATGCTAAGTAAGGACATGAAGAAATTCCTTGCCGGTCTGGGCGTAGCCGGACTGATCAGTGCCGGTGGTATCTCCGTTCCCGGTGTTCAGGCTGCCGGTAGCGGTTGAGGCGCAGCACCCAGCGCAGGTAGCGCTGAACAGGCGGTAAAATCAGCCACAGGCAGCAATGGAGCCGTGGAAGAGGTCGGTAAGGCTGTAAAAGACGAGGCCAAGGAAGTGGTGAATGAGGCCAAGGATAAGGCCGTCAATGCAGCCAAGGATGAAGCCGGCAAGATGATGGACAAGGCAAGTGATGAAGCTGGTAAGATGATGAATAAGGCCGGTGACAAAGCCGGTGAGGCCATGGATAAAACCATGGAAGGCGCTAAAAAAGCCGGCAACAGCGGCTGAGGCGCTGCAAAATAATAAAACGTGCAGGTTGCACGTTCAATGTGTAGTATAAAGCCGGTACCCTCTGTGGTTACCGGCTTTTTTTAATCATGTCTCCACTCTCTTATTGACTTCCTCAATCAGGAGGAAAGCCCTTGCCGCAACGTTCCCTATCATTTAACGATGTCTATCCAGTCTGTTCTTCACTGCTCTCTGTTGAGTTGCCTCAAATCGATACTCTGCGATTACCGGAATATCTCAAACAATCCCCTGAAATTTGCTCACACTATCCCTATCTGTCTGATCTGGCTGCCATTGAGCGAAGCTGTTATCTATTGCGAACCGATCCGCCGCCAATCCCCGAAAATGTTGGACAACGGATGGTCAATCCTGCCCTTGAATGTATTGGTGTCGAGTGGTCGGGCCTGCCTGACCTGCTGACCGATACGCGCGGCAAACCGGAACGCAGGCAGGGCCATGTTCTGGTGTACAGGAAACCAGATAAGGATGAAATAATTGTTCAGGAGGCCAGTGGCCACGATCTGCTCGCCCTTAAGTTGACCATCGACTCGATAAATTCCAGACAGGCCGCCGACGAGGGCGGGGTTACCGTAGGAGTGGTGGATGATATCCTCTACAGCGCCGTGCATCGCGGCCTGCTGCTGGCG
>JALVAI010000103.1 GCA_027011235.1 Desulfobulbaceae bacterium | reverse complement strand
ACAGCAGATCAACGGCCTCCTGCTTGTCCCGTTCAAGTAAGCGGGAGATGCTGGACGGCAGGTTTTGGATGAAATGATCATCAACCAGGACGGTAAGATCACCATCGATCAACCGTTTGATTTTTTCGCCCACCTGTTCCCGGCCCAGCTGCTGTTCCTGTTCCCGCTGCTGTTGATGCAGGGCAAGGGCGGCCCGTAGTTTTTCCCCGCGAACGGTCTGCATAAGTCGCTGATAGGCAGCCTGGATCTCTTCATCGTTCAGGTTGCCCAGGGGCATGTCGATTTTTTTCTGGGCAAGGAGATTAAGTTCCTGGGCGATATTTTCAAATTTTTCATCCGTCATCTGCGCGACAACGGTTCCGTAAAGCTGACGACCGAAGATACCCTTGAACCGTTGCACCAGTATCCTGCCGAGTTCTTCATCATCCAGCGTTGCCATCCTGGAGCCTGCCTTTGATGCCACCTGATTGTACACCGTTGGTGACAGGTCTCTTTCATAGCGGTCCAGCAGGTGGGTAAAGGTTTCCGGAGAAGAGTTATCTTGCCGGCCGCCCGTGAGTTGACGGAGGGCGGTTACCAGGACCGGGGCCGACCAGTCCGGTTGCTGCAGGGCCGGTAACAGGTGTGGAGGGGTGGGTTGTTGGGCCAGTCCAATCAGGGTTTGCGCTTCCTCTATTCTTTTGATTATTTGATCGATTTCCCTTGCCCTGTCACTATTTGCAAGAGTTTTTGTGATGGCCTCTGTGCTTGCCTTTTCTCCGGAGGGCATGGTGTTGGCAAAGGCAAGCAACAACTCTTCCAGCCGGTTTGCGTCCAGTCGTTTTACTGTTTTGTCAAGCAGGGCCCTGGAGGTGTCCATCTGCGGCATGGCTGCCACTAACCGGGCCAAAAGGTCGCTGTTCAGCCCGGCAAGGGCGGCTGCAGAACGGTCAAGAACAACATTTTGTTCATCCGCACCGGTTTTTTCTTCGATCTGTTTAATGAGTTGTTGCAGCGTTTCACTGCTCTTTGATTTTGCAGGGGTTTTGGTTGGGTCCTCGGGAGGGATAACAGCCGCAAAGAGCCGTTGCAGGTCTGTTGAGGACAGGTTTGTTATCTGAGGAATATTTTCTCCTGATTCCGCAAGGACATATTGGACCAGTTCGGCATCGCTGACCTGCAGAAAGCTGCCTTTCGGCAGAATACGTTCTTCCGGGGCGACCCGTTCCCCCTTGTGAATGGCGACATAGTGTGTTTCATCAACCGTGACCGAGGTAAGTCCGGCCTTGCGCAGAAGCGAATCCACCGGTTCTTCCGGTCCGAACTGACCCGATGCCGTTGCCAGTATTTCCAGAAGCGTGCTGCAGTCGGCGGCGGAAAATGTCGGCCGGAAGGTCAGGGTCCGGATCTGCAGGGTCTCAAACAGCTCGACCAGGCCATGGATTTGGGGCCGTTGCTGTTCTTTTTCCGGAAGTGGTTTTCCGTTGATGAGAATTTTCTGTTCCGAGGAACCTATGGTGACCGGTTCTTTTTTCTGTTGGAATATCCCTGCAAGGGCATCCATGACATAGTCGGTACTTTTGGTAACCTGGGGATTGGCAGGTGGATAAATACGGATGGTTCGCAGGGCGGAATACAGCCTGACCGGTAATTCAGTAAAGAGGTCTGTATGCGTTCCTGGAGCAGGCATGAATAGTTTCGATATGAATTCTGTCAGCGATAAAAAAAGTAAATGGAATAGAATAATTAAAAAGTACCACAGGAGAGAAAGCAAAGTCAAGAAAGGGAAAGGTAGAACGCCTACTTTCTCTGCGGTATCCGGTTGAAAAAAAATTCCTGCTTCCCGGAATATAATGATTTTTTTAGTATACCGCCTGTTGTCCGCAAAGGAAACAGGGCTTACGTATTTGGTCGAATAACCCCATATCGAAGCAGGAGAACAACGAGTTCGCTGGTGGGCAGACCGATGGCATTTGCGCAGGAGCCGGTAATTTTTTCAACAAGAAACCCGCCCGTTCCCTGCAGGCCATAGGCCCCGGCCTTGTCCATGGGTTCACCGGTTTTGATATAGGCCTTGAGAATAGAGTCGGGAAACGAACCAAAGGTGACGGTTGTTGTCCTGGTAACAGAGGTCACCAGGGAGATTGCCCGGCAATGGAGACAGAGCCCGGTGACGACCTGGTGGCTCCTGCCCCGGAGCTGTTGCAGGATGCGCAGGGCCTGGTCAGGGGTGTCCGGCTTGCCGATTATTTTGTTGTCAATGGTGACAATGGTATCAGCGCCGATAACAAAGGCCTGGGGATGGCGGGCGCCGACGGATTCGGCCTTGGCCGTTGCCAGGCGTAAGACAAGGGCATCCGGGGATTCATCGCTTTTGCCTGTTTCATCGATGGCAGCCGGGATGGCGGTGAATTCAAGGCCCAGTTGCTTTAGAAACCGGACACGGCGCGGTGAAGCGGACGCCAGGATGATCTGTTTGTTATTTGTGAAAAGAGAATTTTTCATGCTCTTCTCTCCCGGGTGGCGATTTCGTGCCGGCTGTAATAAATTTTTACCAGAAACAGGCCGCAGGGGGGCGCTGTCGGGCCAGCTGTTTTTCGGTCACGGCTGTTGAGAATTGCCTGAAATTCAGCCGGTGATATTTTTCCCCGGCCGACCGGGATCAGGGTGCCGACCAGGTTGCGCACCATGTGGCGAAGAAAACCGTCCCCGGTGAAAAAAAGGGAGAAGTGGTGAGACATTTCCTGGTTTTTCCGGAGCTCAGCCTGCAGAATTGTCCTGACCGCTCCCCGGCCCCCCTGCGCTGTCCGGTCCCTTGAGCCCGTGCCTTCAAAGGCGGAAAAGTCGTGGCGTCCGGTAACTGTTTTCAGGCATTCGCGGACGGGACGCGGATCAAACATCCCCGGAAAATGGCTTTCATACAACCGCCGGGTCGGGGTCATGATGCTGCCGGTGAAAAAATCGTAGCGATAGGTTTTGGCAACCGCGGAAAAGCGGCTGTGGAAATCATGGGCGGCCTCATTCGCGTCCAGAATCCGGATATCAGCGGGCAGCAGACTGTTGGTGCCGCGGACAAAGGTTGAAAGCTGGTGCGGGGCCGAGGTATGAAAGTGGGCCACCATGCCCAGGGCATGGACGCCGGCATCGGTTCGTCCCGCCCCGTGGACATTGACCTGTTCATTACAGATCCTGCCCAGTGTTTCTTCAAGGGCGCCCTGGATGGTGGGTACCGCCCGCTGACGCTGCCACCCCTTGTAGGCGGTGCCGTCAAAGCTGATGAGCAGGCGTATGGTTCGCTTGTTCAAGGGAAGAAGGGCGCCCCCATAAGTCCTGTGACCTCGGGAAATCCATGCATGAGGTTCATGTTCTGGACCGCCTGGCCGGCCGCACCCTTGGCGATA
>JALVAI010000102.1 GCA_027011235.1 Desulfobulbaceae bacterium | reverse complement strand
GCTTATGGCGCTCATACAGGGCCTGGGCCAGGCCAAGGGTATTTTTGGCGGAAAAGCCGAAGCGGCTGTTGGCCTCCCGCTGCAGCAGGGTAAGATCATAGAGCGGCGGCGAGCTCTGGGTCGATTTTTTGCCGCTCTCCTCAACCCTTGCCTCCCTGCCCCTGCATTTTTCAATAATGGCCCTGGCCTTTTCTTCCTCCCACAACCGGTTCTTCCTGGCGTGGGGCCGGTCCGGATCCTTTTTGAAATCGGGATCGATCCAGATGCCCTCGTATTGAACATCCTGGCAGTGAAATTCTCCATGCAGTTCAAAATAATCGGTGGGTACAAAGGCCCTGCGCTCCGCCTCCCGCTGTACCAGCATGGAAAGGGTAGGGGTCTGCACCCGGCCGCAGGGTGTTTTGCGAAAGCCGCCAAAACGTGAATTATAACAGGTCAACGCCCTGGTGGCGTTTATCCCGATCAGCCAGTCCGCTTCCGACCGGCAGAGGGCCGTCTCCTCAAGAGGCAGCATCTCTTCATTGTCCCGGAGGTTTGCCAGCCCCTCACGAATGGCGTTTAAGGTCATGGACTGCAGCCACAGGCGGCGGATGGATTTTCCCGCCACGGAACGGGTGGAAGCCAGTTTCAGGATATACTTGAAAATCAGCTCCCCTTCCCGACCGGCATCACAGCCGTTGACAATGACATCAACGTCCCTTCTCCGGATCAATTTGGCAAGGGCATTAAACTGGGATTTTGTCCCCGGCAGCACTGTCAGCGGAAAAGGAGACGGCAGGATGGGAAGATTGTCCAGAGACCATTTCTTGAATTCGGGGTTGATCTCTTCCGGATAGGCGATGGAGACCAGGTGACCGATGGCATAGGAGACTATGTAATCCTCACCTTCAAAATGGGTCCTGGTTTTCTTGAATCTGCCGGGCAGGGCCTTGACGATATCAGCGGCAACGCTTGGCTTCTCGGCAATGATAAGTGTTTTTCCCATGGACAGTATTCCGCTTGACCGGCCATGCCGGTTTTTTTTATTGTTTACAATTTATTTCCTGATTACCACCGAAGCTCAGTAAAGCCGTATCAGGGATAACATCGCTCGGTATCCGCTACTTGATTTGACATAAAATTCACCTGTTACGCAGAGAGGTTCTCTTTGTTTAATCCCACCAAGCGATGGTATCCCTTGTTTCTGAGGGTTGATGGTAATCAGAATTTATTTTCACGACAACGAGGCGAGAAAATCCAGTATTGCCCGATGGAACTCTTCCGGTTGATCGAGATAACAGGGATGGGGCGCCCCGTCAAGGACCACCCGGCTGCTGCCGGAAATGTTGGCAAGCAGGATCTCGCTGTCGGCAAGGGGCGAGATCTGGTCTTCACCGCCCCAGACAAGCAGTGTCGGCACCTTTATCCTGGCAAGCCGCTTCCGGTTTTCCTTGATGCCGACCGCACCGACCAGAATCAGGGCGCCGACATGCTCAGGGTAATCAAGGGCAAACTCCATGGCAATGCGTCCACCCATGGATGGGCCGAGCAGGACAGGCTTGCCAGCGGTTTCCTGCTCGATAACACCCCGCAGTACATTGGCGGTTTCCTCCTGGCAACTGCCTGATTTGCCAAATCCAGGCATGTCAATGGCGACAGCATGACAGCCATTGTCGGCAAGGGTGTCCAGGGTGGAGGTTTCCTGCCAGGTCTGGGCAGTGAATTTTAATCCATGCAGCAAAACAATATCCCTTCCTGTTTCTCCGGTCTCGAGAATACGCAGCTTACAGGGGCCAACGATTATCTCTTTCTCAACGGTCATAAAGCCATATCCTCCTGTACCAGCAAAAAATATCGATGCGGATGCCGATAAATCATCGGTCCGTGTCGCCAATCAAAAAAGATGAGAATGGAAAAAATGGTGAAAAGTGGTGACAACAGTTAGGCGACATCGCCATCTTTGTCAATATTTATGGACCTGGAAAAAATCGAAAAAACCTGTACAGAGATCAGATCATGGTCAGCACCTTGGCCCCCTGGAAGGAACCCTGCTGTAATTCCCGCAGGGCGGTATTGGCATGGGCAAGCGGATAACAGGTAACCTTTGGTGTAATGTTCATTGCAGCAGCCAGCCGGAGAAATGCGCGCACATCCTCACGACAGACATTTGCCACTGTTTTTATCTCCTTCTCCCGCCAGAGGTGCTTCTCATACTCCAGCCGCAGCAGTTGCTTCCTGTCCCGGTCCTCCTTGCGGATGGCATTGATAACCAGACGTCCGCCGGGACGCAGGAATGGCAGGGCATCGACGACCGGCTTCCAGGCCGGGGTGGTGTCGATTACGGCATGCATCAACTCCGGCGGGCGCTGATCACTCCTCCCGGCCCAGGAAGCGCCAAGGGCAAGGGCAAAACGCTGCTGGCTCTCACTGCGGGCAAAGACAAAGACGGTACTGTCCGGAAAACGGTGCCGCACCATCTGCAAAACCAGATGGCCGCTACCGCCAAAACCGGTCAGCCCCAGGATTTGTCCATTTTCAAGGCCGCTCAGATTAAGGGAACGGTATCCAATGGCGCCACCACAGAGAAGCGGCGCTGCCTGAATATCGGACAGTTCCTCGGGCAGGGAATAGATAAACCCCTGCCTGGCGATCATATATTCGGCATAACCGCCATGGACATCGCGGCCGGTGGCCGTAAATTCCGGACAGAGATTCTCCACCCCCGAACGGCAGAAGGAACAGTGGCCGCAAGCGGAAAATATCCAGGCAACCCCGACCCGATCATGCAGCTGGTACCGGCTGACCCCCTCACCCAGGGCGGCAACCCTTGCCACCACTTGATGACCGGGAATAACCGGAAATACCGGCGGTGGGGTCCGGCCCTCTATTTCATCCAGTTCGGTATGACAGACCCCGCAGGCATGGATGCGAAGCAGCACCTCTCCCGGACCCGGCTCGGGTATTTCCACCTCGCAGAACTCGAGAGGTTCGGAGGTGGCGGTAACAGGGGCACACTGTTTCAACAGCTGGGCTTTCATGATACACACAGATCAATGGCAATCAATGGGGTAACAGACGGCCATAAACCAAAATCGGCAACCTTCCCAGGGGAAGGTTGCCGAAAAGACTTCAGCTCATCCGGTGAAATCCCGGCAAACCAGGACAACGTCTACTGTAGAGGCGCCTTGTGCAACTGGTCCTGGAGGTCAGCACATTCTTCATTTTTGGCTGCAAGCTCCTTGACAAGTTCTGCATTTTCCTCCTGTACCTCCTGCAAGGCGTCCTGTTGTTCCCTGATCTTGGACAGGAGCACATCCATATTGATCTTCACCCGATCAAGCTCGCGGCTGACCTCTTCAAGATCGGTGTTTTTCTCCTCCACCAGCTTCTCCAGGCCGACAATCTGGGCCCTGGCCTTCTCAAGCTCCGCACAGCCGCTTTCAGCGGCAGTATCGTCAGACGGCTGATCAGCTTCCTGGACAACCACAACCGTGGGTTCCTGCTGTTCTTCTTTGGCAACCTTTGCCATTGCGGCCTGTTTCATGGTTGCCATTGCCGACTGCATTTTCTTCATTGCAGCCTGTAATTCATCGATCTGCGCATCTTTTTGTTTGATCTCCGCCTGGAGCCCAGTAATCTTTTTCTGCAATGCACCCACCTCGGCCGCCTGGGCTGACAGTTTCTTGAGCTCGGCCTGCAATGATTCATTCTTCTTTTTCAGATCACCAATCTGCGCCGTCATAACCTGCCGCATTTTAGCGACCTGCTCATCCTTTCCCTTCAGGGTGTTGTTCAGGGTGACGATCTTGGCCTGCAGAGTGCCAACTTTTTTCTGCAGGGCCGCCACCTGCCCTGATACGGCCCCCTGCGCCTGGGCAGCCAGTTGCTGCTGATGCATCAGCAACTGGTGCGCCTGCGCCTTCAACTTCTGAACAGTGGCATCCCGCTCCGACAATCTCGCCTCAAGGCTTTTATTGGCCTTACGAAGGGTAACCAGTTCATTTCTGGCCTTTTCAAACCTGGTCTCGCATTGCTGCAGGTCTTTCTGCAAACTGGCCGTCTTGGTCAAAACCGCGTCATGGGACTGGTTGCTGACCACCTGCACAGAGGCAAGCTTTGCCTTCATCTCTTCGAGCTCTTGGCGCAATACCCTGGAATTCCGGTTACCCACTGATCCCCAGAGGGAGCCCAGGATAACCAGGCCGGCCAGTACACCAATGGTGATGTTTTTCTTGTCCATCGTAATCTAACTCCTCAATAATGTTTATTCTCTGACAGTGTCAGGTTGCACTGCCCGGGCCGGCGGCAACTCGCTCTTTTGCCCTTCTTTATCAGGTTTAATGCCTGCCGCCTTATCGGCAGGTTCCGCCAATCCGCCACCTACCGTCATCGGCGCTGAAAGCAGATCGGGATCAATCTTGGTAATCTCTTCGTCAATACGATGTAAATTTCGTTTCACCTTGCCAACGATGTCGGCCTGGGGATATTTAACTAAAATATCCTGCAGTAGCCGGCGGGAAGCGAGTAATAATTTTTTGCGGCTCCAGAGATCATGGGTCCGGCCGGAACGGACAAAGAGTTCCGCTGCCCGCCTGCGGTCTTCCCGGGCGGCAAGATTGGCGGCCTCATCAATCTTTTTACGGGCCCGATCATCGTAGGAGGTCCCCAATACCTTGGTGAAGGCCTCGATGGCCTTGTCATACTCACGGGCCCCAAGGGCGGTCATTCCCGCATTCCAGTTTTCCTGGGCCTCTTGCTCCTGGGCAAGTACGGTTGTTTCCCGATTTATGGCTTCGGCCGTCCGCAGCTTGCGGGCCCTGGTTGCCAGTTCCTGCTGTTTATCAATGGGAAGAATCAACCGGGGTATCCGTTCAATAACCAGTAAGGCATCCTGAAATCTTTTTTCCGCTGCCAGACGATCAACCTGCTGGAGCAATTTGTTGTACCAGGCATCAGCCTGTTTACGGTTAATGGTGACCAGGTGGTCAACGCTTGAGGAAACAAGTGAATAGGGGTAGGCTTTCAGGTAGGCCTCGGCCTTTTTGACCACCGTATACCCATCTCTATCGGGATTATAGGCAAGAAAACTGCGCAACAGTTCGGCATAGGCCTTCACCTCCCTGCTCTGCTGATTGCTCACATCCAGGGCGGCGAGCTGTTGTTTTGCCCATTCATTTTTTTCCGCCAGTCCCTGGTAGGCATCGACAATTTCATTGTACTGTTTTTTTGCCGGTTCATAGGAACCAAGGGCAAAATCGAGATCACCGATCAACTGCATCAGGGTAAATTCCCATTGCGCCTGATCCTGCCGCCGTATCCTGGAAAGAAGATTGGTAAACACCTTCCTGGCTTCGGATTCCCGACCGGTCTTCATCAATGCCTGGCCATAGGCAAAGGTCAGGTCGTAAGGGATGGAACCGGATAATCTGGAGGCGAGCTGTTCGTAAAGGTCAATTGTCTTTTTGTACTCACCGGCGGCATAAGCTGCGGAAATCGCACGTTCTTTCTCTGTTACAACTTCCTTGTTCAACGGTGCAAGGGCATTTTCCGGATGTTCCTGCGCCAATAGCCGTCCGCAGTCACCTTCGAGAAAGCCAAAATCCTTTTTTTCAAGATCCAGCAGATCATTACCGGAGAACAGGACCCTGGACGGTATCGAATCCCTGTGTAAAAGCTGCTGATGCAGTCGATTGTATCCGGCAAGAATATCTTCGATCTGCTGCTGGCAACCGGTGAGTTTATCCTGCTTTTTCCGGTCATCAGCCAGAGCGGCCAGGGAACCTTCTAGATTTTTAACCGTGGCAAGTTTTTGTTCATAGGAAAAAATACGCTCGTTGATACGGGTCAGCACCGGTAAAAGCACGTCGGTATCTTCAACGGATGGTTCAGAAGAACGCTGCTCCACGCCGGCGGGATCGCCCGTGGTCCGTTGACGGACAGGCAACGGTTCATGGACATCCCTGGCCGCCTCAGCCCGGGCAGGTCCCTGATAGGGCGGAATCATTGTTTTCTCTGCCACACAACCTGCAAGCAGCAGGAGACTGACACAGACAACAACAGAACAACAAATTTTTTTTTGTCGAATGTGCATAAAATACCACAGATTCATGGCCGGAGCAGGCAGACGGGACATCGTCAGGACTCCGGATTAACCAGCCACAGAGATGACACAGTTATGCAGACAGTTTTCGAATAAACCAGCATGGCTGAACCATATTTTACCGCCCAAGCCACAAACCAATGATGAAAACAGTCCTAAATGACACCGCTACGCAGGCTATTTTTTCAATAAAATAAACTATCAGATTCCGCGGCAAGCTACAATTGCTTTTTTCCACTTTTTCTTTTCTCCCTGTCTCCAGCGGTCATCGACAGGAGACACCCTGAAAAAAACGGCCTTACTCGCAGTCCTTTTGCAGGGAAACGGAGATTCATCATTGCTCGCCAGTGACAGTCTGGTCATTGCCCCAAAAGGGCTTGAAAAAGCGCGCCGGATCAAAACGGCCACCTGTCCCGACTATGCCATAGGTCAGGATAACAGGGAAATCGGGGGCAATCCGTGTATGCCGCCCGCCCCTGCCCTGCAGGACGGCCCCGCCCTGTTTTGGATCCACCGGTACAAACAACTGGCCGGTATCAGGATATTGCAGTCCCAGGCCGGCAAAGCTCAGATCAACCGGATCAAAACGATCACCCGCCTTTTCCTTTTCAAGAACAGCGTCTGCCAGATCGCTCCAGATGGGCAGGGCCCCGATCGAGCCGGTGATATGGGTATTACCGCTTTTCATGGGCTGGTTTTTGTCATAGCCGACATAGACGCCTATGGTATAGCCTCCGGGAAAGGCCATGACCGTATCCTTGTCCGCGGCAGGCGCGGGAACATAACCGACAAAGGCAGAGTTTCGAAACTGGTTTGCCGTCCCGGTCTTGCCCAGCAGGGGAACAGGCAGATCAAGCGCCTTCAGTTCTGCCTCCTTTTTCGGGTCCGTACTGTGTAAACGGACATGTTCTCCGGCATACCTGCCGGTCCCGTACCTGACCACGTTCTGCAGGACATGACTTACGGCCGAGGAAGTGTCGGCATCAACAATCCGTCGTACTGCCGGATTTCGGGCATAAAGGAGTTCGCCGTCAGGTGTTTCGATCCGTTCGATAATGGCAAGACCATCGACAAATTCCTGGCCGCCATTGGTTGCCCGGTTGATTGTATCCGGACCCCGATGACCTTCCTGGTAAGACAATCCGGAAACAAGGGTTTCATACATATGGGTCAACTCGGAAAGAGTGACAACATTGGAACCCAGGGGAAAGGAAAGGACCGGTGCAAGTCTGCTTCTGATACCTGCAGCCCTGCCCAGACGAATCAGGTACTGGAGGCCGAGCATGACCCGGTAATCCCGAATCCGTGATAACACCTCCATTGAATAGGGCCGAGCCCCTTGCAGTTTCAACCGTTCACGTTCCATCTCGGCCTGGACCTGTTCATAGGCACAGGCACAGACTGCCCCTTCCAGTTGCACCGACTTCCAGAACCGGTCATATTCCCCGGCATCCAGATATTCAAGGCGGGAAAGCATTGCCGTATCACCAACCACATACCAATTTTCCGGTAATCGCTTGCCCATGGTCAGGATCAACCTGCCCGTCTCGTCCTCCACCAGCAGGCCCTCGGGCCGGGTGGGCGCCGCCGGCGTGAACGAAGAAAAGAATGAATCCTCACGCTCCCGAAGCTGTATATAATAATTTTTCCACTTTTCGACCAACGGCAACAACGGTTGCAGGCCAAGATAGGACCTTGTGAGCAACCGCTTGCGCAACCGCAATTCCCGCCGCTCTTTTTCCTTGATCTTTTTGCCCTTTTTTCGTGTGAGTTTTTCTTTTATCGGAACAAGATAATCGGCAAAATGAAGGCCATAGGGCAGCTCCCGCAGCTGGGCATATTGAGCGGCCCGGTCTTCAAAGAGAAAATCCGTTTCCAGATTCTTTACCGCCTGTTCATAGGCGGCCTGGTCAAGAATTTCCCGGTCCACCCTGATGCCAAAGGTATCGCGTATGCGGGCGCTAAACTGCTGATAGGACTCCTCTTCTCCCTGTCCATCCCGCCGGGGAGCCATATCAACATAGGCGGCCACCTGCCTGAGCCGAGGCGGAGTCAGATAATCAGTCAGGTGATACAGGAGCCAGACCGCGGCCACGTTTTCCGAATTCACCCCGGCCCAGCTCATGGAAACCCGGTCAAAGGGGCTGTGATGATCCGGCCGGGGAAAGTAGGGCCGATCCATAAAGACAAAGACATTTCTGCGATTGTCCAGCAGGTCAGTACTGTTCCAGCCAAGCTGCAGGGCCGCGGTGAAAAGAAAGGGCTTGAAGGTCGATCCCATCAGCCGCCTGGCATCAATGGCACGGTTAAAGTACCGGTTTTCCATGCCGCCGGCCATGGCGAGGATGGCACCTTTCTGCATGATCAGGGCTGCTCCCTCAATCCGGGGATACCGCTCAAGGTCGAGTCTGACAGTGCCGTCTTTGCCAATATCACGCACACTGACATACACCCGGTCTTTTGGACGCAACTGATGCAGCAGGCGCGGCAAGTCCTGTTTTTCCCTGACCCTGGTCCACCGTTTGCCCTCATGCTTGACATAGGCGCTTAAAATTCGGGCAAATCCGATGTTATCAATAATACCGCCCTGCTCAAAGGCAGGGCCCAGGTCAACGACCACCTCCACCCGCCCCTGTTTTTTCCGGCTGATCGACCGGATGGTGGTCAGAAGAAAATCACCCGGCCGCAACTCCTTTTTATGCGGCAGTTTCATTGCCGCATATTCTCTCTGCACATCCATCCTGCTGTAACCACGAAGCCTGACATCGAGACGACTGAGCTGCCTGCGCAGGGCATACAGGGTCTTTGCCTGCAGGTCGTGATCAACAGAGGTGATAATTCTGACCCCGGAGGTGGAAACATTGGAAATACCATGATCCTCAAGGGCCCTGGTTATGCTTGCCGAGTTGAGGCCCTCTTTCACCAAATCCATCACGGTATTCAAGGCATAGGCCATCCTGCCTTGCTTGAAGACAAGATCATCGGCAATGGCGTCCTCGTACTGCTGCCTGGTGATCATCTTCAGCTTGAGCATATTGCGCAACACGTATCCGGACCTCGCCAACGCGCGTTTACGGGCCAGTTCGGCCTGTTGTCTGTTCTTTTTGGTAAAGGGATTGTAATAATTGGGCCGTTTCACACTTCCGGCGATAAACGCGCTTTCAAGAAGACTCAGGTCCCGCGGGTCCTTGTTAAAGTAATACCTGGCCGCAACCCCGAGGCCATGGCCATTGCCGCTGACAAAAAACTGGTTGCAGTAAAATTCCAGGATTTTCTCCTTGGGATAATGATACTCGAGCTGCAGGGCATACAGCAGCTCCTTGAGTTTGGCCCGGTAACTTCTCGAATGTCGCTTAAAGAGATTTTTGGCCGTCTGCTGGGTAAGCGTGCTGCCACCCTGGACGATACGGCCCGCCTTGATATTGGCAATCATGGCTCGAAGAATACCGGCGGGATCAATGCCGTAATGATGAAAAAAACGATTATCCTCGGCAGCGACAAGCGCCTCGATAAACTGCCTGGGAATCTGGTCATAGGTAAGGTACTGTCGATGATAATCCTGAAACAGTACCCCGATCTTCTCCTGACCGTCGTTATAGAAAACCGGACTCTCCCGGCCAAGGATTGTTTTGATATTTTCCTGACTGATCTCGGGACTTGGATGGAGGACAACCAGGTAATACAGTCCACCCCCCGCGGCTGCGGCCAGCAGGACAACGACAAGCAGAAAAAAAAGAAAAAAATATTTTACAAAACGTACCATAAGAAAGGGCTGGGGGAAAACCCGGCAAGGAACAGTGGGACTATAACGGTTCTTGCGAGGTGTCTGTCCAGAACTGTCCTTTTCCGTTAAAGGTTAACAATGTGATAAAATAGGCACAGACATAAACCATGATACAGCAAGCATTATCTTTTTCGTTTGACAAGGAAAACGAACATGCAAGGTACCGAAGATCGGAGGAAAGATAATATCCGGACAGGCACCGACAGGGAACACCAAGCTAATTATTTGTTTTTACGTCAATAACTAATTGGTGACACAAACAAAACCATCCCCTCTGGGAGGGCGAACATCACGATTATTTTGATAAAATAGTCCAACACTACGTTTTTTCTTGTCATTTTTTTCAATTTAATGGTAAGGAAACCGTAAGTTTTTTCAAGGCAGGGTGAAACCAAACATTTCCACCATTGCGTTTCTGGGCACAATACAAAAATATTTCAAATCCCTGACGATTTGGTAAGACAGACCCTGCCTCAAAGGATTGCCAGAAAAAATGTGATGCATATTACTTCGTCCCGGACAAAAAACAACTCTCCTGTGCAAAAAACACCAAAGTTTCTCTTCTGTCATTTCCCATTCCCCAGCTTTACATACTTGTAAAACGGTGATGAAGCCAAAACTCCATACCGCGTTTCCCATTGCCCTGGTGTTATTTTCCGGCCTGATAACGGCATGTTCTTCCACCCATACCGCAAATATGACCTGCCCGGTACAGCTACAGGATCAGGCAGCGGAGAAAACTATTGATCGCTCCCTGCTGGTCGAACCTGAGGAGGTGCTCAAGGAAGAACTCTCAGCCCTTGACCGCACGGGCGACTGGACGGACGGGCAGCCGGAGACGGTTGTCCAGGTGGAACCGGAGGTCGTCTTTGATTTCCCGATTACCATCAACAAGCAGGTCGAATTCTACCTGGATATTTTTCAGCACCGGCAGCGAAAATATTTCAAACGGTGGCTGGCAAGGTCAGGAAAATATCTCCCCTATATTCAGGAAAAATTTCACCAGGCTGGACTGCCCCGCGATCTGGCCTATCTGGCAATGATTGAATCGGGATTCAATCCTTCGGCCTATTCCCGGGCCAGGGCCGTAGGTCTGTGGCAGTTCATGAAAGGTACGGGACGGAATTACGGCCTGCGAATCAACCGCTGGATAGACGAGCGGCGCGACCCGGAGAAGGCAACCATGGCGGCCATTGCCTACCTGGATGCCCTGTATAGTGAATTTGGTGACTGGTATCTTGCGGTCGCCTCTTACAACGCCGGTGAGGGTAAAATTCGCCAAGGCATCAAGCGATACGACACAAGGGATTTCTGGCAGCTTGCCCGGCACAGATTTCTCCGTCTTGAAACCAAACGCTACGTGCCCAAACTGATCGCCGCCATAATGATAGCCCGGGAACCGGCGAAATACGGTTTTACCGACATTGAGTACCAGTCGCCCGTGGCCTTTGATCTGATCACGGTTCCGGCCCGCACCGACCTTGCTGCCGTGGCGGCGGCAGCCGAAACGGATATCCGGACAATCAGAGAGCTGAACAATGCCCTGCGCAGAGATCGGACACCACCGAACC